>JBPOFV010000135.1:0-6009 GCA_051252335.1 Marinicella sp.
ATTTACTGGTGATTTTAACCACTTGTTTAAATGCTTGTGGTATAGATTCAATTGGCCCGTACGACAAAGTAAAAAACAAGCTGTTGTAATAGGCTCTTTCTTCTTCAGTTGGAGCCATTGGTCTGATTCCAAGAACTCGTCGACTGCTGTCATCAGGGTCTGCCATTAAAGCCGGTATCGAAACAGAGTGCAAGACCTGATTTCGCATATAGTCAACTTCTATTGGGCCAGATTCAATGGCAGAAATAATCTCTACCACGGCATACCAGTCAGAAATGTCCTGACCATTGACCTTAAGCAATAAATCACCTTCCTGTAACCCAGCAAGTGCGGCTGGTAAATTTTCATCTAACTTACCCATTCTGGCAGCCACAGGTACACGATATGCCTCAAGACCAATGTAATTAATTAAATTTTCCTCAGAAACATCAGTTGGAACTTGTGAAAAAGGTATATTTCTATTGAGATGTGTCCCTGAATCAGTCAACACTTCAACCTCAATGTCTCTGCGGTCTATACCTGCAGTTATTAAACTCAATGAAACATCAGTCCAAGTTTTGATTTCTTGACCATCAATTCTTTTCAATTGATCTTTGTTTTGAAAACCGGCTTGTTGCATTAACTGCGTGGGCTCACCCAATGTTGGCTGGATTTCATTTTTTCCAACAACAAACATCAACCAATATAAAAACAAGGCCAAAATAAAATTAAAGGCTGGACCAGCAAACATGATCAAAAACTTCTGCCAGAAAGGTTTGTAGTTATAAACAACCTCTCGATCCTCTTCTGTTACCTCACAATCTCTGATGTCCAATAACTTGACATAACCCCCTAATGGTATGGGAGCCACTGCAATTTCACTGCCATGCTTATCTATTCGAGACCAAATGGGTTTGCCGAACCCCACACAAAAGCGCAACACTTTCACTTTAAATAAACGGGCCATCCAAAAATGTCCCAGCTCATGAAATGTGACCAAAACACCCAAAGTGACGATCAACCAAAAAATACTGCCTAATACTTCTGTCATAATTATTATTATTTATTGTGTGAGTTGATGCATGTTGTGGTTGCATGCCTGACTTCTTTATCCAATGCTTGTAATTGCATCAGAGATTCAACAGGCGTTGTTTGCATGCCATTCAATATTCTATCATTGAATGAAGCGATTTGGTCAAATCGAATTTTCTTGGATAAAAATGCTGCCACGGTAACTTCATTGGCTGCGTTCAAGATGGCAGGAGCCGTTCCACCAGCTTTGATGGCATCCCTGGCTAACTGTAAACAATGAAATTTATGCATATCAGCAGAAAAAAATGTCAATTCTCCAGCCTGGATTAAATCCAAAAATTCTGCATCATTTGTTAATCTTTGCGCTGTTCCAATTAACGCATCAAGTCCTGAACTAAGACCATGAGCAATTGGAATTTGCATATCGGGGCAACCCATCTGAGACAACACCGATCCATCAATGTAGTTAACCATTGAATGAATAATACTTTGGGGGTGAACCACAACATTGATGTCTTCATTGGGCATTTGGAACAGCCAATGTGCTTCAATAACTTCTAAGCCCTTATTCATCAAAGTCGCTGAGTCTACAGATATTTTTGCACCCATGTCCCACTTAGGGTGGGCCACAGCTTGTTCCGGTGTGATGCTGTTAAAATGATTTGCATCGGTTTGCCAAAAAGGACCCCCAGAAGCGGTTAAAGTTATACTTTTAACGTCACAAGGCCTGGAACCAGTCCGATATCCTGAACCCAAGCATTGAAATATGGCATTGTGTTCAGAGTCCAACGGTATGATGTTTGCACCTGTCTGGTTGGCCAGAGGCATCACCAATTCACCAGCAGCAACAATCGATTCTTTATTAGCTAACAACAAAGTCTTGCCAGCTTGGACCGCAGACAACACAGATGCCATACCTGCATTACCAACTATACCTGCTACCACCAAATCAACGTCAGTCTCACTGACCACATCATTTAAAGCGTCAGCACCAAAAACAACCTGCGTTTTCGATGATGACAATTGTTTTTTTACAGTTTGATAGGCCTGCTCATCAGTGACTACGACTTGCTTGGGTTTGAATTCTTTGGCCAATTGAACCAATTTATCACCATTGCTGTGACCACTTAAGGCATTGATCGTAAACAACTGAGGATGAAGGCGAATTACCGCCAAAGTTGAATCACCAATGGATCCTGTTGCGCCTAATATGACAACGTGCTTCATGATTGTTTATAAAACATAAGGCAGTAAATAAACATACAGTGGAGACGCTGCTATCAGACTATCAAATCGATCAATAAATCCACCATGACCTGGCAAGAAATTGGAACTGTCTTTAATTTTTGCTTGGCGTTTACCCAGACTTGCTGCCAGATCACCAATGACTGAAAATAAGGCTATTGGCATCATCATAACCATCGCCTGCCACCAAATCATGGACAAAAAATGACTGACCACCCAAGCATAGATGGCCACAAAAAATACCGCACCTAAAACACCTTCCCAAGTTTTACCGGGAGAAATATTGATGGCTAGTTTATGCTTGCCTAATGTTTTTCCGCTCACATAAGCACCAATATCTGCCACCCATATCAATAAAAACAAACTCAGTGTTAACCATTCTCCATTGGGTAACGCATGCAATTGATTCATACTGACAGCAAATATCATGATCGCCAGTACACCCAACACACCTTTAATTATGGATTGGACCGAAGTGTTGTCATATCCCCAACGATGGTTAACCAACCAAATGATAGCCAACAACCAAATAAGACCAAACAAACCAATCCAATGATCTGCTGGTAATGCAAACTTGTCGAATAAATATAAAGTAAAGAATGTAATGACCAGAGAATTAAAAATGGCTAAGGGTTTATTGAGCTTATTAATTTTTAGCCATTCGTAGGTTGCAGCCATTTGGATGACAACAATAAGCAAAGCAAACCATTGGTGGTCCCCATAAATGACAATGGCCAACAAGATAGGTCCCAATAAGAGCGCGGTGATAATTCTTTGTTTAAGCATTAAAAGGCTCCTTTACTTGTTCGCTGGTTTGGCCGAAACGCCGTTCTCTTAAGTTAAAACGGTTGATAACTTGAGTGAACTCATCAGCATCGAAATCAGGCCATAAAGTGTCTTCAAAGAATATCTCCGCATAAGCTATTTGCCACAACAAAAAATTTGATATTCTGTGCTCACCACCTGTTCTGATGAGTAAATCAACATCGGGTTGATCTGATAAGCTCAAGTAAGGTGAAAATGTATCTTCCGAAATATCTTCACAATTTATTTTACCTGCACCAACATCTGCAGTCATTTTTTTTGCGGCTTGTACCACATCCCACTTACCACCATAGTTTACAGCGATGTTGAGGTTCAATGCCACAACATCAGGCTCCAACTGAGCAACATCAGACATTTTTGTTTGTAATTTATCTGAAAATTTGGACAGGTCTCCAATGAAGTTTTGTTTGACACCCTGTTGCAATAACTCTGGCGTTTCTTTGGTCAAAGAACGCATAAACAAGTCCATTAAACGCTGTACTTCTTTGGCTGGTCTTGACCAATTCTCACTGCTAAAAGCAAACAGTGTCAAGTTGGGGATTCCTAGATTAACGCAGGTTTCTATGGTCGATCTGACTGTCTTTACACCCGCTTGGTGGCCAAAAGTTCTTGGTCTTCTTCTTTTGGTTGCCCATCGCCCGTTTCCATCCATGATTATGGCGATGTGCTTTATAGTCATTATGTTATCTGATCTGCAACGGCTGTGAGTTAAATTTCCATCAACTCTTTTTCTTTGTCAGCAATCACATCATCAACCTGCTTAACAAACTTATCAGTTACTTCTTGAACGCTTTTTTCTGATCCGTGTAAATCATCTTCAGTAATTTCCTTATCATTCAATAAGTTTTTCAGATGTGTATTGGCATCTCTTCTTACATTGCGCAGTGCAATTTTGCTGTTTTCTGCAATTTGACCAACTAACTTAACCAAATCTTTTCTTCTTTCTTCTGTCAAAGGCGGCAATGGTATTCTGATTACCATGCCTGCACTGACAGGGTTTAATCCAAGATTCGATGTCATGATGGCCTTTTCAATGGGCTCTATCATGGTTTTTTCCCAAGGTGTAACCGTGAGTGTTCTCGAGTCTTGAACAGCCACATTGGCAACCTGGTTAAGCGCAGATGCAGATCCATAATAATCAACCATAATGCCATCAAGTAAACTGGTATTTGCTCGACCTGTCCTTACACCTTTGAGTTCATTGTGTAATGCATCAATGGTTTTTCCCATTCGTTGGTTGGCTTCTTTCAGTATTTCATCAATCATCTGGGTCTCCTTAATCTGCTGTAACTATGGTGCCTATATTACTGCCTTTAACAATTTCCATCAAAGCATTCTCTTGATTCATGTTAAAGATACGTATGGGCATTTTTCGATCACGGCACAACACCACTGCAGAAGTGTCCATGACCGCTAATTTCTTTTCAATGACCTCATCGTAGGTCAAATGATCGTATTTATAAGCTGTGGGGTCTTTGACTGGATCAGCTGAGTAAATGCCATCAACTTTTGTTGCTTTAAGCACAATATCAGCATTGATTTCTATGGCACGTAAACTGGCGGCAGAATCGGTGGTGAAAAACGGATTACCAATTCCAGCAGCGAATACTGTGATGTTCCCTTTTTGTAGATGTCTGATTGCACGGCGACGAATGTAATCTTCACAGACTTCATGTATACCAATGGCAGACATAACACGAACTTTGATATTTTGCTTTTCCAGTGAATTTTGCAAAGCCAATGAGTTCATGACTGTGGCCAACATCCCCATGTGATCGCCAGTTACACGGTCAATACCAGACTTACTTAGGCCAGCGCCACGAAAGATGTTTCCACCTCCAATGACTATACCTATTTCTACTCCCAGACGGTGTACCTGGGCAATTTCTTTTGATATGCGATTGATGATGAGAGGATCAATTCCATAATCCTCTGCACCCATCAATGCTTCTCCACTGAGTTTCAGTAGAATTCTTTTGTATTTTATCGAATCAGTTTCCACGTGCTTGAGCCATTACCTCTTCAACAAAGTTATCGACTTTTTTCTCGATACCTTCGCCAACTTCAAAACGCACAAATTCTACCACATCTGCGTTTTTAGCATTCAATAATTTCTCAACAGTTACATCTGGATCTTTTACAAAAGGCTGTCCTTTTAATGTAATTTCAGCTAAATACTTTCTGATTCGACCACCAACCATTTTTTCTATGATTTCAGCAGGCTTACCAGAATCTTGTGCTTGAGCAATTAAAATTTCTTTTTCTTTTTCTAATTGAGCAGCTGGTACTTGTTCTTCTGAAACGTATTCAGGATTAGCAGCCGCTACGTGCATGGCGATATCTTTGATTAAATCATCATCAGCATTGGTCGCTGAAACAACCACACCAATGTTTTTACCATGTGAGTAAAAACCAACACTGCCAGCAGTATTTTCTACTAACTTAACACGTCTTACCTGAACATTTTCACCAATCTTAGCGACCAACTCAGTTCTTAGTAATTCCAAAGCTTTTCCATCAACCTCAGCTGCCATTACGGCATCAACTTCAGTGGCTTTATGCGCCAATGCAGCCTCTACCACTTGATCAGTAAAGCTTAAAAAGTTTTCATCTTTAGCCACAAAATCTGTTTCACAGTTAATTTCAACCAATACAGCAGTTTTACTGTCTGCAGAAGCTGCAACCTTGATGATTCCATCAGCAGCAACACGACCAGATTTTTTCGCTGCCTTGGCAGCACCTGATTTTCTCATGTTCTCAATTGCCACTTCTATATTGCCATTGGTCTCTACCAAAGCTTTTTTACATTCCATCATTCCGGCACCGGTGATTTCACGTAATTCTTTATCCATTGAAGCTGTAATGCTCATGTTTTTTTGCGCGTTCAATATGTGAAAATAGCCCGGCCCTCTGTTGAGGACCAGAGTT
>JBPOFV010000136.1:0-5996 GCA_051252335.1 Marinicella sp.
GATGAAAGTTCCCATTGCTCAACCACGCCAATATGGACTCTACCCACTGGGTTCGAATTGTCGATGATGTAACCCAACTTGGTTTTTGAAACAATGTCTGAAACCACCAATTCTTCATCGATCTCACGCTGTGCCGATTGCTCAATGGTTTTATCTAAATTGAGATCGCCATTGGGGTCGTAGACCATATCAAAGGCATCCATGTGCCCCCCGAAACCTATGGAATTCAGGTTGTGAAGTCTAGACTCGCCCCCCTTTTTGGTGCGTTGATAAACCGCAATTTTGCCTTGGTATGAAAGAATAACGTAAGGAATGATTTGCTTGAAATGTTCATCTTCTTCTAAATGCGGTCTGGGACCGACCCAAATGTGATTTAGATCAAATATGTTTTTATTGGTTTTGATAAAGCCTTCACCTGAGAGGTTGCTTTCAACCACGTCGCTGGTACTACAAATGATATGCTGCATGCTGTAATGTTGCTCCTTTTGTTGGTAAGAAATCGCAGTATTGTAGCAGCATTGATTCAATAGGATGAGACAGCGATGCCAAAGCAATTTTTATTTGTGAACAAGCAATCGACTCTGAAATCATTGATACATAAATTAATTGGTGTTCTGTAATGCTTTCATGTGATCGTACTTGGCTTGGTAGATTGATGTGGTTTGGTAACGGTGTGAATTATCAATAGCCATTTGCATGGCTGTTATGGCTCTGCTGGTTCTTCCCAGTTGGAAATTCGCTTTGGCCAATCCTGCATATGGTTGATGTAAGTAGTTGGCCAGATCACGTGCTTTTTCATAATATTTAATGGCGTTATGGTAATTTTCTTCCCTGAATTCAGTGTCTGCCAAGTCTAACCATTTAAATGGATCTGGATCATTATATTCAGCCAGAGTATTGGCAATAACTTGAGCTTCTTCAACTCTGTTGGATTTAATTAAAAACTTATGATAATTATTCAGTAATTCTAACTGATCTTCGCCAAATGACAGGCCATAGCGAAAAACATTTTCTGCATGTTGATCGTGGCCATTTCTGTGGTAAAGCACGCCAAGCATGTTGATAGCAATTAAGTTATCAGTTTTAATTTTAAGCGCTTCTTTGATCAGCCAATAAGCTTGATTGGTCTCACCTCTGATCATGGCCTCGGCAGCGCGATTGCTGTAAAACAATGAATGAAACTCATCTTTTTTTACTTTTCGCAATGTTCTTGAGCCAGTGGTTGAGAAATAATCAATTTTTACTTTGTCGTTGGGTCGAACAAATTGTTTGGTGGTCTTGGTGGTTTTATTAAAAATAACGGTTCTGATGTGTTGTGAACTGAGTTCAAGATTGGCCTCTCTTTGAAATACTGGTGGCGTCCTGGCCAGTTCATAACTGATACCGACATGAGTTAATTGTGACAGGGCTTTGGTTAATATGGCCAGTGACATGCAATTCCCGGCATTCAGCGCCATGGCATCGGTGGCTATCAGAGTTTCAGAATGAAAATTAAAATACTCTAATTGATTTTGTAAATATTTATAAATCCGCTGGCTGTCAGATAAGTCTCGATATTCCTTACTGTGATACTGCTTTAAGAAATGCTGTTTTTGTTCGTCCGTTAAAGCAAAAACTTCGTCCATTGATTGGATATATACAGGTTCACCAAATGCGGCATCTTGAAAGATGTCTTGTTCGGTATAATTGTTTTTGACATTATATTGGGTAACAGAGCCGCAGGCCGTAATCAGAAAGAACATCGTCATTAACAGCAGCTTCATAACTAGTTTTGCACTTAGTCCATGCATACTATTATTATAAAACACCTGATATATGTTAGAACAGTAAAAATCGATTATTTTTTCAAAATCCTGAGTTTTTTCGGGGGGATTACACTATTTTATTGGATACGAATTAATTATTATTTAAATTGCTTATATGCAGATCTTTGGCATGGTTTATTCCTCCAACAGCTTTGTCAGAACCTAAGGTGTAAATTAAAAATACTTCAGATTTTGAGTCTGAATAATAATTGTATTTTTCTCCCCATGGGTCATTAATGTCTTTGTTTTTCATATATGGTCCTAGCCAATTATAAATGTCTGGATTTGTTATTAACTGGGTTAAATTTTCAGGTATTTGATTTGTATCAGACTTGTAACATTGAATGGCTTCGGAAATTTTATGCAGCATAATTCTGCCTTCTTTTTGCTTGCTTCTGCTGCAACCACCAGAAGTGATATTACTCACCAATATTGCAAATATAAGTAAAACTAAAGATGATGTGAAAATAGTTCTAAAAATTTTTATTAGAATCTCAATTGTAAAAAAATAAATAGACTCTATTGCGTGCGTAAAAGTTCTCAAAGAATAAACTACTGTGATAATTCAATAGTTGCAATTAATACAGTTTGTTTTTAAATACATATTTGATAATTGATTCTGAAATGAGCTCATTCCTAATTTTTCGGTTTAGGTTGAACAGGTTTCGAATCTGAGTTGAAGAAACTTCCACAGTTGGCATTTCTTTTACTACAAAAATTGAAGCATTGATTTTTTGTAATTTTTTAATAAAACTTTTATTGATGCCATGACCTGGTCGTTGGTGAATCAACAAGCCATTCTCTTTGACCAACTCTTGCCAATTGTGCCATTTTCTGAATTTGGGCCAGCGGCCAGCAAAATGATCAGCACTTAATACAAAGAGTTTATGTTGTTCTTCAATGGCTTTGAGTGTGTCGTAACTGTAACTCTTTTTACCGGTCACTTGAGACAACTGTTTTTCTATATCAGATACTTCTATTGGATAGTTAAACTTATTGCTTATATCATTTGCGACAATTTGGCACATTTTGAAGCGGTGTTCGTAAGCGGTTCTGGGTTGTTGTTTGTTGGCAATCAAGTTTGGTTGGTAAGTAGGAACAAGTAAAAACGCTTTGATGTTGATTTGGTGTTCTTTGGCGTATGTGAAACTGTTGAGGATGACTTGCTCATGACCTTTGTGAATGGGGTCTGCTGTTAGACCAAAAATTAAGGTGTATGATTTATTTTTCATGCTTTATTCATCTCACACAGTTGCGGCAAGAAGCTCAAAGACACTGGATATCGGCCTTCGCAGGAATGACGATCAATGTGAGACTTAATCATGATATCTCTATGATTCTTAAGGAGTGGAGCAGTGATGCGACGTCACATTTTTTAATGGTTGTAGCCATTGGTGATCGGCATTCTGCGGTCTTTGCCAAAAGCCATTTGTGTGACTCTGGGGCCAGGTGCGGCTTGTTGTCGTTTGTATTCATTGCGATCAACCATTTTAAGCACCTTCTTAACCAGTTCCATTTCTTGATGCAGTGCTTTGGCAATTTGTGCAGCGTCTTTGTGGTTATGGATATAAGCTTTTAGGATTTCATCCAAGATTTCGTATTCAGGTAAAGAATCTGAATCTTTTTGATCAGGCCTTAACTCCGCAGAAGGTGGCTTGGTGATGGTATTAATTGGTATAACAGGGCCAGCAGGGTCAATTTTGTTGCGGTATTCGCACAACGCATAAACTTGTAACTTGAATAAATCTTTGATCGGTGCAAAACCACCTGACATGTCACCATACAAAGTGGTGTAGCCAACAGCTGTTTCACTTTTATTGCTGGTGCATAAAAGTATTGAGTTGCTGTTGTTTGAATAAGCCATCAGCAATACACCTCTGATTCTGGCTTGAATGTTTTCATCAGTTTGACCTCGATAAAAATCGTCAAATTGAGGCTCAAGCACTTGATGAAACGTTTCGTGCATGGGTTTAATTGGAATCAACTCACTGTTCATCCCTAATGTATCTGCCAAAACTTGAGCATCATTGATGGAATGGTCTGATGAATATTTCGATGGCATCAATACTCCGGTCACATTTTCAGCGCCCAGCGCATCGGCAGCAATAACCGCAGTTAAGGCCGAATCTATACCACCTGATAAGCCTAAAACGGCTTGTTTGAAGCCATTTTTTTGAAAATAATCTCGTGTACAAGAAACCAGTGCATCGTACAGTTCGGCATCGGGGCTTTCTGCCTGTGTAATTGGATTGTTTGAATGAGCAAAATTAACCAAACACAAAGCAGCATCAAAAGATGGAGCCAAGGATACCAAATCGCCTTGGCCATTGATGGCACAACTGGTGCCGTCAAAGATCAATTCGTCTTGTCCCCCGACCAAATTACAGTATACAAGTGGCACACCAAAGCGTTCAGCTCGTCTGTGTAACATCGCAATGCGGCTACCAATTTTTCCAGCAGCATAAGGCGAGGCGGAAATATTGATCAGGAGGTCTACTTCTTGTTCTGCTTGATAAACCATCGGTTCGGCATCGTACCAAATGTCTTCACAAATAGTGATGCCCAAGCTGTATGTTTGTCCTTTCAGTGTTATATCTGCAATGCCATCATGTGAACCAGGCGTAAAGTAGCGCTTTTCGTCAAACACCAAATAGTTAGGTAACTTGTGCTTGTCATAAACCATGATGATCTCATTATTTTGTATCAACACAGCTGAATTATGTAACTTATCATGTTCATTGGGGTGGTTTCTGGGAAAGCCTATGACCACAACAATATCATCACAATGATCAACAATGGTTTTAAGAGACTGGTAACAGTCATCTATAAACTGTTGTTGAAATAGTAAATCTTCTGGTGGGTAACCACAGATAGCAAGTTCTGTAAATACCAGTAATTCTATACCATCATTTTTCGCAGCTTGTATGGCATCCAAAATCAAGCCTTGGTTACCAGTCAGATCACCTACTTTTACATTGAGTTGGGCCATGCCAATGTTGATATCAATTGTCATAGTTAAACCACCAATAAGCTGTAATCCATGGCTTTCACCGAATGGGTGAGGGCGCCAATTGACACATAATCAACACCAGTCAATGAAATCCCAGTTATGGTTTCCAAAGAAACATTACCTGAAGCTTCAAGGTCAATTTTGTCAGCAGTAATGGTCACCGCTTCAGCCATGGTTTCATTGTCCATATTATCCAGCATAATTCGATCTACTGGACAGGTAAGTGCTTCGCGTAATTCATCTAAGTTAGTGACTTCAACTTCAATGGGTCTTTGGTGGTTGTCATATGCAAGCAATTTGTTGACCGCCTGGGTAATACCACCGGCTGCTTTGATGTGGTTTTCTTTGAGCATGGCCATGTCATACAATCCATGTCGATGATTCATACCACCACCCAGTTTAACAGCCCATTTATCCAGTACCCTTAAATTGGGCGCTGTCTTTCTGGTATCTAAAATTTTACACTTACCTTGCGCTAAACTGACAAACTGGTTGGTCAAAGTGGCAATACCGCTCATGCGCTGTAATAAATTCAGCGCCACCCTTTCAGCACCCAGCACAGAGAGTACGGGGCCTTCAATTTCTGCGATCACATCGCGATTTTGACACCGCTCGCCATCATTAAATAATAACTTAACTTTAACTGAGGAATCAAACAGTAAGAAGCTTTCCTTAAAAACCGCTAAGCCTGCAATCATGCCATCTTGTTTGGCGATGAGTTGTGCTGAACACATTTGTTCTGCTGGGAATATGGCTTCACTGGTTAAGTCGCCAGTTTGGATGTCTTCAAGCAAGGCGCTGGCTATGATCGGTCGGTAATTTACAGGGTTCATGGTTTATTGGTTTTTTATTTTGGTCGCAGGTATTGACTGAGACTGGTAAAATAGAATTATTATTTAACAAGTAGTTATTATCTTTGACCCAAGTATGAAGCACAAGCGCTCAAATAAAAAATACATGAAAAAAGCACTTAAGTTGGCAGCCCAAGGACTGTTTTCAACGGGTGCCAACCCCAGAGTAGGCTGTGTGCTGGTTAAAACAGATCAGAACAAAAATAAAGTCATTGCTGCGGCTTTTCATCGACGGGTCGGTGAAGCCCATGCTGAGGCTTTTGCATTACAACAAGCTGGCAAACTGGCCAAAGGTGCGACCGCTTATGTCACTCTTGAACCTTGTAGCCA
>JBPOFV010000137.1:0-5924 GCA_051252335.1 Marinicella sp.
TTGTTTGGATAAGCTGGCCAATTTACACCCGCAAATTTTTCCAAACATCTAACAACTTGACATGAGTAACCATATTCATTGTCATACCAACAATAAAGCACAACATGATCGCCTTCAACAATGGTTGCTTGTGAATCAATAACACAACCTTGTCTTGACCCGACGAAATCTGTTGAAACCGCTTCTGTGGAAATGGTGTAACCAATTTGTTGTTGTAATCTTGAGTGTAATGACTTGTGCCTTAAAAACTCATTTAACTCAGTTAAGTTTGTTTCTTTGCCCAAATGAATATTAAGAATGGCCATTGAGACATTAGGTGTAGGTACCCTGATGGCATTTCCTGTTAGTTTTCCTGCCAACTCAGGTAAAACTTTAGCCACCGCTTTAGCTGCACCTGTAGAGGTCAGAACCATGTTCAATGCGGCACTGCGGCCACGGCGGTCTTTATTGTGGTAATTGTCGATCAAATTTTGATCATTGGTATAGGCGTGTACCGTTTCTATATGACCATGATTGATACCGTATTCATCTTCAAGGCACTTCAATACAGGCACAATCGCATTGGTGGTACAGGAAGCGGCACAAATCACTTCTTTATCAGGCGTAATTAAATCATGATTAATGCCATAAACGATGTTCGGTATGTCACCTTGTGCGGGTGCTGTAAGCAACACTTTAGAAGCCCCAGGCCTTAAGTGACCACGTAAGCCAGCTTCATCCTTCCAGACACCTGTGTTATCAACCACCAAAGCGTTGTTAATACCATACTGTGTGTAATCAATATCAGATGGCGCACTGGCATAGATAACTTGAACTTCATTACCATTAATGACCAGTTTGTTTTGTTCATGTAAAACTCTGATGGTGCCGTTAAACTTGCCATGCACTGAATCTTTTCTTAACAAAGCAGCTCTTTTCTCTAAATCATTGTCTGCACTGCTTTTACGAATGACTATGGCTTTCAAAACAAGTACATCGCCGCCACCGGTTTTATCAACCAATAAACGAGCCACCAATCTACCGATACGACCAAAACCATACAAGACAACGTCTTGAGGTTCATCTAATGGCTTGGCATCAGAATCAATCAAGTGCGCCAATTCTTGCTTCACATAGGCATCAACATCAGATTGTTCAATATCTTCATAGCTGTTATTTTTGAAATAACGATAGACCATTTTACCTACATCAATATGAGCTGGCCCAAGCGGCAATTCTGCAATCGATTTAATGAAGGGGTATGTTTCATACTCACTTAATTCACTGGCTTCAACCTGGCGCACAAATCTATGAGCTTTCATTAAATCAGTCACAGACTGATTGATCATTCGTTTACCATACATGTACAACGACACATTACGTCGACGATACAATCGCCCAATCAAAGGAATCATGCCTTCAGCTAAGGCTTCTCTTTCTTTCCAATCTGCAAAAAATTCAGTTGGTAACGGTCTACTCTCTTCAGTCATTACATCTCCAGCCAACGGCCTATAATCAAGTACTAATAAAAGGGGCTAATAATTGGGCGCATATTCTAACATTGAATGCCTTAAGTGCACAGAATTAACCCATCAAGATGTTGTCGCTGGAGCTAGGCGTTATGAAATTTTAATTTCTATGTATAAATAAACAGCTCATAGCCATCATTTAATTAGATCAGACACTTAAATTTGTTGATTAAAAAAACTTCCAATAAAATTTATTTTATATTAGAATGCGCGCTCTCATTTAATTGAGATGAATCACCACTGCGGAGCGGTAGTTCAGTTGGTTAGAATACCGGCCTGTCACGCCGGGGGTCGCGGGTTCGAGTCCCGTCCGCTCCGCCATCTTAAAAGCAATCAAATTCCTGATTGAAATATCAAATGTTTTCGGTAATATAATGGGTTTACCCATTTGCATTACCCATCATGTCACTTAAACAACTAATTATTACCGTTTTGATAGGTTTTATCTTTGCTGGATGTCACCTTAAATCCAATACAAAGCAAGAACCTGTCCGCATCGAAGCACAACAGAAAACACCAGATCCTTATTCTTATTCACGTCATGATCAGGTCAAAATCAACCACATTGATTTAGACTTGAGAGTCAAGTTTAAACACCAGACTTTAGATGGTTCAGTGATCTTGAATTATCAAATCATCGATCCAAAAGCTCAGCAACTGGTGTTAGATACAAGAGGTTTGAAAATCAAACGTATCGAAGCCATGAATGACAAAAAAAACAACAAATTGTTGTGGCGTTTTGGCCAACAGTCAGAACAACTTGGATCAGAGTTAATTATTGATCTACCACAAGACAAATCTCCAATTAAGATCATGTATGAAACCACACCCGATGCATCTGGTCTGCAGTGGCTTTCACCTGAACAAACCAGTGGAAAAAAACACCCATTCCTGTTTTCACAATCCCAAGCCATTCATGCCAGAAGTTGGATTCCACTGCAAGACACCCCATCGGTCAGAGTGACCTACGATGCCACCATCAGAGTCAAGCCAGGAGTGATTCCGCTGTTAAGTGCAGATAACAACAACCAAGTAAGCACCGACGGAATTTTCAATTTCACCATGAAACAAGCCATACCTGCCTACTTGATAGCCATTGCTGTTGGTGACTTAGCCAGCCAACAGGTGAGCGAACATGTAACCATTTATGCTGAACAAGATGTGTTGGCAAGCGCGGTCAATGAATTTGCAGCGACCGAGGATATGATCACGGCGACAGAAGATTTATATGGACCTTATAAATGGGGTCAATATGATTTATTGATTTTACCGCCTAGTTTTCCATTTGGAGGCATGGAAAATCCTAAACTTTCTCATATCACGCCTACAGTCATAGCCGGTGATCGCTCGTTAGATTCATTGATTGCTCATGAATTAGCACACTCATGGTCCGGAAATCTTGTGACCAATGCTTTGTGGCAAGATGCTTGGTTAAACGAAGGGTTCACATCTTATATAGAAGCCAGAATAATTGATGCCATATATGGAAAAGATCGCATGATGATGGAATCCGCATTGGTCTACGATGCTTTAGTGTCTTCAATGCAGGACTTGACTTTAGAACAACAAAAACTTGTCAACTTAACACCCAGCTCTGATCCGGATGATTTTTTCAGCAGCGTCTCATATGATAAGGGACGGTTTTTTCTCGAATGGATGGAGCAACAAGTCGGCAGAACAGCTTTCGACCAATTTCTCAATAAATACTTCGAACATTTCGCCTTTCAAAGCTTGAAAACAGAAGATTTCTTGTTATTTTTAAAACACCATTTACTACAAAATCATTCAACCAAAATCAACTTAGATCAAGTTAATTCATGGTTGTATGAACCGGGTATTCCCGATTTTTTTACCCCGCCTACAACCCATCGTTTTCAGGCTATAGAAGAACAAGTTAATGCTTGGACTGACGGCTCACTCAAAGCCAGCGAAATTACAACTGAGACTTGGACCACTCAAGAATGGTTGCATTTCCTCAGGTCCTTGCCGCCTCAATTGAATCAGCACCAATTACAGACACTGGATGAAACATTTGAGCTAACTGAACGCCAGAACAGTGAAGTGGCTCATGACTGGTTGCTCATCAGTATTCGCAACCAATACCAGTCAGCTTATGCCAGATTAATCGATTACTTAACCAGCATTGGCAGAGTTAAACTGATCAAGCCTCTTTATGAAGCATTGATGGTCAACAGTGAATTACATAACTTGGCAATTAATATTTACCGCAAAGCTCGACCTGGCTACCACAACATAGCCACATCCCAAATAGATAAAATTGTTGGATTCGACATTGATTCTGAAGTAAGCAATTGAATAAGCAAGCCATGATTTGCCACCTGGTAGCGGCAGATCATGGCTCCTTACTATCACAACAATGATTTAAGTTTGAAATTTTTGTTTTAATTGGTCTTTGATGGGTAGTTTCCTGATTCTGACTCCACATGCTGCAAATATGGCATTGGTCAAAGCGGGCGCCACTGGTGGCAATGGCATTTCACCCACCCCTGCAGGTTCAGCACCATAATTGACAATATGCACATCAATGATTGCTGGCAATTCATGTTGTCTGATCAAGGGGTAGTCATGAAAATTATTTTGTACCACTTGCCCGTCTTGCACCGTAATTTCTAGATTCAATGCGGTACTCAAGGCATCAATAGTACCACCTTGCATTTGTGCTTCAACACCTCTTGGATTAACAGCAAAACCACAATCAATTGCACCAATCACACGTTCAATCGTGAGTGTTCCTTGTTTTGATACACTCACTTCAATGGCATGTGCTGCATAACCACCAAAAGTAAAGTGAGTGGCTATACCTACGCCTCGTCCTTCAGGTCTGGGTCTATCAAAATCAATTTTTTCAGCCACTAATTTTAATAAGGTTGCCAACCTGCCAGGATTGAATACTGGCCCACCGTGATTTTCATATGGAATGTCTCTGGACTCACCTAAAAGTTTGAGCTGAAACTCCAATGGGTTTTGTTTGGTTTCATGGGCAATCTCATCAATGAAACTTTGAATCACAAAACCATTGGCTGTGTGCGCAGGTGCCCGCCATGATCCCCGCGGCAAACCAGACTGTGCAGAATGGTATTCCACCTGATAATCAGCAATTATATTGGCTGGATAATCATCGGTGTAAAGCTCAGCTTTCCAATAATCCGTTTCTGGTAAATTGGGCCTGCGGTAATACTTACTGGCTGATGCCAGTCGATGTTGCCATGCCACCAGCTGACCAGCTTGATCCAATCCAGCATGCATTTCGTGGATGCCCGATGGGCGATAAAAATCATGTTTAATGTCATCTTCTCGAGACCACAGCAACTTGATTGGCAAACCTGTGGCTTTAGAAATGATACATGCCTCAGACACATAGTCATTGGTTAACCTTCGCCCAAAACCGCCACCAACTCGGGTCATCTCAACCGTAATCTCTAAGCGATCTATTTGTGTTTCAGCCGCTGCGGCACGTGAAGCACCACTTGGCATCTGAGTTGGCACGATGATATGTGCTTTACTTTCTTGCACATGGGCAAAACAATTTTGCGGCTCTAAGGGCGCATGTGAAACAAAAGGAATGTCATACTGTCGAGTAATTTTCGTATCAGCAGATTGGTATTTACCTGTAAAATCACCATCATCACGTACCACTTGACCCTTGGTTTTTAACAAGTCTTGCATATGTGTTTTGAAAGAATGGGTTGATTCAGATTGATGAGGTCCTTTATTCCATTCAACTTTCAATGCAGCAATACCTTTCATCGCTGCCCAGGTATTATCTGCCACCACAGCCACGCCACTGGCAAGAATATTGTAGGGTTCTTTGTCTTTTGGTCCATCAATTCGCAGGGTTTTAACCACACCTGGTACCTTTAAAGTGTCACTGTCATCATAGGACTGAACTGACCCATCTAAATAAGGTGATCGTTTAATCATGGCAATTTTCATACCATCAACATAGGTATCAATACCAAACTTTGCTTGGCCTGTAACAATACTTTCCACAGAAACTGCATTGTGTGGTTTACCCACAATTTTGAAGTTAGCGGGGTCTTTCAAACCAGGTTTTTCTTCAGGAACAGGTAATTGTGAGGCCACTGTAATCAAAGAAGCATAAGAAGCTTTCTGGGTTTTTTCAGTACCATAAACAAACCCTCCTGCTGTTTTACATTGTGCTGGATCAATGTTCCATATTGTGGAAGCTGCGGTGATGAACTGTTGTCTGGCGGCAGCACCTACTTCACGCATAAAGGTCCAGTTTCCTCGGGTGCCTGTACTGCCACCCACACCTTGACCACCATATTTCCAAGTAAATCCATCAGCAGTTTTTACAATGCCTAAAGGCATTTGAACCACTTCAACTTGTGACCAATTAACATCCAACTCCTCTGCTACCATCATCGGTAAAAC
>JBPOFV010000138.1:0-5910 GCA_051252335.1 Marinicella sp.
GACTATATTGATAATCCACACCAAATTGGTTCTTTTAATTACCAATAGCAATTCATTTTTAAACTGACCAACAAATTCACACAAAACAGGCTTAGTTTCAGCTAAAATACAGCCCGAAATAAACATTAATGCGGCTATTGTTTAAGCTTCATTATGGCATTTAAATATTTCAATCTGATTTTCAATGTAAAAACACACCCAGTAATGGCTCTGCTGATTACTGGACATTTAGCTTTGAAGGTCAGAGGATAAACTTAATTTTCAAACAGGAATACTTAAACCAAGACCTTATTAACTAAGTAATCAGGATAATACATTATGAATTTTCATGAATATCAGGCCAAAGAATTATTTGCTCAATACAAAATTCCAGTGCCGAATGGAGCCGTTGCCAGAACACCGGAAGAAGCAGTAGAAGCTGCAAAATCATTGGGTTGTGACATGTGGGTAGTCAAAGCTCAAGTCCACGCTGGCGGAAGAGGAAAAGCTGGCGGCGTTAAATTAGCCAAGTCATTGGACGAAGTTAAACAATATGCCACCGATATGCTTGGTATGAAAATTCAAACTTATCAAACAGGCGGTTTGGCTTTGCCCGTCAATGAGGTTTTAATTACTGAAGCGGCTGATATTGAACAAGAAATATATTTGAGTTTACTGTTAGACCGAGCAAATAAATGCTTATCTTTTGTAGCTTCAGCTGAAGGCGGTGTGGAAATTGAAGAAGTGGCTAGAACCAACCCTGAAAAAATTCATACCATCCAAATTGATAATACAGAAGGTTTATTTCCATATGCTTGCCGCAAAGCAGGTTTCGCGATGGGGATGAATTCAAAACAAGTACGTCAACTGACTCACATCATGATGCAAATGCATAAAATGTATCTTGATTTGGATTTGGCTTTGATTGAAGTTAACCCATTGATCATTGATGATAATCAAGATGTTATTGCCCTGGATGCAAAAATCAGTTCCGATGACAATGCAGATTTCAGACACAAAGAATTTGCTGATATGCGTGACATCACTCAAGAAGACCCTGCAGAAGCCAAAGCACACGAACACGACCTAAATTACATCAAATTAGATGGCAACATTGCCTGTATGGTTAATGGAGCAGGTTTGGCCATGGCGACCATGGATGTGATCAAACTTAAAGGTGGGGAGCCTGCCAACTTTCTAGATGTTGGTGGTGGAGCCACTGCAGAGCGAGTGGCAATTGCATTTAAAATCATCCTGTCTGACCCCAATGTTGAATCAATTTTGGTCAACATTTTCGGCGGTATTGTTCGTTGTGACTTAATTGCTGAAGGCATCATTTCTGCCATCAAAGAAGTTGGCGTTGAAGTACCCATTGTGGTTCGCTTAGAGGGCACCAATGTAGAACAAGGCAAACGAATACTTAATGAAAGTGGCTTGGCTGTAATTTCAGCTGACAATTTAGATGACGCTGCCAACAAAGCAGTGGCGGCAGTAGGAGCATAAAATGAGCGTATTAGTTAACAAAGACACCCGTTTACTGGTTCAAGGATTTACAGGCTCACAAGGTACATTCCACAGTGAACAAGCCATTGATTATGGTACCAATTTAGTTGGCGGTGTGACACCGGGTAAAGGTGGCAGTAAACATTTAGACAGACCTGTTTTTGATACAGTTGCAGAAGGAGTTAATGAAGCTGGTGCCAATGCATCGGTTATATTTGTCCCACCTCCATTTGCTGCTGACGCCATCCTGGAAGCTGTTGATGCTGGCATCAAGTTAATTGTCACCATCACTGAAGGCATTCCAGTTTTAGACATGATGAAAGTCAGAACTGTGCTTGATGCTAATCCTGATGTAGTCATGATCGGACCCAATTGCCCTGGTGTGATTACACCCGGTGAATGTAAAATTGGAATCATGCCTGCAGCCATTCACCAACCAGGTCGTATTGGCATCGTTTCAAGATCGGGAACTTTAACTTATGAAGCAGTTCATCAAACCACATCTGTAGGATTAGGCCAATCAACCTGTATAGGCATTGGCGGTGATCCAATCCAAGGTACAAATTTCATTGATTGTTTGAAATTATTTCAAGCAGATGATCAAACAGATGGCATCATTATGGTTGGAGAAATTGGCGGTTCAGCAGAAGAAGAAGCTGCAGCTTATATCAAAGCCAATATAACCAAGCCTGTGGTTTCTTACATTGCTGGTGTGACTGCACCTGAAGGTAAACGCATGGGTCACGCAGGTGCTATTGTTGCGGGTGGTAAAGGAACAGCCCAAGCTAAATATGAAGCTTTAGAAGCCGCTGGTGTAAAAACAGTTAAATCTCCAACATTCTTAGGCCAAAGCATCAAAGATATGCTGTAATCGCTGAAATACAATGCAGCCTACACAAGACCAAAAATCTTGAACAAGCTGCTTATCCAACTCAAAGCCAACTCTAAAACAAGTTGGCTTTTTTTTACCCCAACAAAACTCAATATCCCCATAGCTTAGAATTCGCAACAGTAGATAAAATGAGTTCAACACTGAAGTGACGAATGATTTAAATTTGTGCTATATTATTAATGAAAACAATGTTTATGGAGACTCTCATGACAAAATTAAAATCACTGTTATCCTTGTTCATATTACTCAGTGCAAATTGTGTACTGGCAGAACAGAAAATCTCTCAAGGCCAATACGAATTGCACTACAACACATTCCCATCTACATTTCTGTCAAAAGAAGTCGCCAATGCCTATCAAATCATTCGGTCCAAGAACAGAGGCATCATCAGCATTTCTGTTCTCGATACGGCAGAAATGCCGCACAAGGCATTAGAAGCTGAAATAAAAATAGTTGCAAAAAACTTATTGAACCAAAATAAAGATGTGAAGTTAATTAAAATAACTGAAAAAAATCAAGCCGTATACTATTTAGGTACTTTTGCCTTAAACAACCAAGAAGATGTTAATTTCAACATTCAAGCCAAACCTATAGGCAGTGACGAAGAAATAACAGCCAAATTTTCTAGAGAGTTTTATACAGACTGAAACCGATGAAACCATTTATAATCATAACCACATTGCTAGCATTCAATATGAGCCAAGCCGATAACAGCATCACCATATATTCAGGAAAGCATCAAGGCCACTTGAATCAAAATCAACTACAAAATGTACACAGCATTCCTGGTTATGCTGTCGTAAAACAAAGTAAATTAGCCCAGTTTCAAAAAGGTAAGTTTAACCTGGCATTTGATGATGTGGCAGAACACATAGATCCAACTACTGTCAGTTTTTCAACTCCAGAAAATCCTGCAGCAGCTACAATCTTAGACCAAAACTTTCAATTTGATTTAGTAGGCACTGATAAATTATTACAAAAATACTTAGACCAGAAAATTCATGTGAACCACAACCAAGGCGATCAAAGCATAGAGTCATCTGGTATGTTACTCAGCACCCATGGTGGCATCACATTACAAACAAGTGCAGGTGAAATCATTACCATCAGACAATGGAATCACATCAAATTCCCAGAATTGCCTGGTGGCTTACTGACCAAACCTACTTTGGTTTGGTTGTTAGATTCTAAATCAGATAATCAAGAACTTATTGCATTAAGCTATCAAACACAAGGCATGACCTGGTGGGCGGATTACAACATCACCATGAATGACAATGCCGAGCACTGCGAACTTGACCTTTCTTCCTGGGTTTCTATCGTTAATAAATCAGGTGCAAGCTTTGATAACAGCCAATTGAAACTCATTGCAGGTGATGTCAATCGAGCCACTAATAATCAAAGACAACAATATGCACGTGAAACCATGGTTAAAGCCAGCGCCCCACAATTTTCAGAACAGTCCTTGTTTGAATACCATTTATATAAGCTGCCTAGAAAAGTTAATTTACCCAACAACTCAACCAAACAAATTCAGTTATTGAACCAAACCCATGGCATCAAATGTAATCGTTTACTGGTCTTTAACGGTTCTGGCCAACAACATATCAGTTACCACAGCCCCATTACTGATGCGGGTTATTTATCCAGAACTGATGCCAAAGTAGAAGCACTGTTAGAATTTGAGAACAACGATCAAAATCAATTAGGCATTGCATTACCTGCCGGCAGAGTAAGAGTCAATACCATTGACCCTGTTGATAACAGCATAGAGTTTATTGGCGAAGACAGCATCGATCATACACCAAAAAACCAACTTATCAGTTTGAAATTGGGGCATGCATTTGATGTCAAGGGCAAGCGGGTTCAGCGTCATTTCGAGTTAAGCAAAGATGGGTTGGTTGAACAAATTGAAATCACCATTGACAATCAAAAATCACAAACACAGCAGGTGAAAATAATTGAGCCCATGTACCGATGGTCAAATTGGCAAATTACTCAACACACTGAACAATACGATAAACTTGATTCATCTACAGTTAGTTTCAATTTAGAAGTACCCGCAGAAACCAAGAGAAGCCTTAATTACACAGTTCAATACCAATGGCCCTTAAATAACAAGTAAGTGAAACAATTTAGTTTGGGTGTGAACACATTCACAATTTAACTTGAGTGAAAATGTTAAAGTCAGTGAAGACTGAATGGCGAAAATCATGAGTATCAAAAAAACCGACGAAAACATCATAAACATGAAACCCAAAACTTCTGGCAATGTGAACCAAGGCGCCATCTTGCCCAAAGTCCACAAAATTTTCATCAAAGGCCTTAAACCCACCATAAGGGACTATTATGACAAGTTAGATGATTCATTGTTTGATTTGGCAGAAAAGGCTCAAAACAATGAAAAGCAAACTCATTATTTTGAAGCCATGCGCGAGGTCAGAAAGAAAAAAGAACTGATGGTCAGAAAATTTTCTGAAAATGTTCAACAGGTTTTTAAATTATTTAAACAAGGAAACTATAACTATTTTGGAGTTGAAAATAACAGTCAAGCTGATGTTTCGGATCAACTGTCATTGGTTGACGAACATGAACTTGATCAAAAATTAGCGGTAACTACATTGGTAGATAAGGCCAATACATACCTGCACCAACATTTGTTTGCACTAGAAAAGAGGTTCACGCTATTAGCAGGTGGCAGTGAATTGAAAATCAATCACTTACCGGTCTCTCCTGCCATTATTGTCGGCTCTTTTGCCGCAACTTTTGAACACTTACATATTGATGATACCATGCATTTAATCATGCTCAAGCTGTTTGAAAGAAGCCTCATTCAAAATTTGGTTCAACCTTATCAAGAAATTAATCAAGTTTTAATTAATGCGGGCATATTACCGAATTTGAAATTCAAAATAGCTCAACAGTCCAGCAGCAGAAGCACCCTTCAAAATGCTGCACAACCGTCACCTGATGAGTTGGTAGAACAACTGGTACCAGTTGAAGCTGGCGAACAAAACATGATTGCTGATACACAATATCAGGCCATCTCGACTGCATTAACCCAACGACATGGCCACAGTCAAAACAGCGGCAATATGTCTTTGTTTGATGCATCTATCATCAGTAATGCGCTGAGTATATTGCAAGTGGAAGAATTACAAAGCATGAACACTGCTCAAGCCACATTAAGTCCTACGGAGATTAAAAACGCTTTATTGGCACGATTAAAGGATTTGGATCATGAGGGAGAAGGCAAACAGGTCAATCAACAAGACGAAGACACCATTGACTTGGTGGGCATGTTGTTTCAATTTTTGGTTGATGATCGTAACCTACCAGACAAAATTCAAGCCTTACTTGCTAAGCTTCAAATACCCTACTTACATTTGGCGCTTAAAGACCGCAAATTATTTTCCAACAAAGACAACAATGCCAGAAAACTGTTAGATATCATTGCCAAAGCCTCAATTGGTTGGAATGAAGCAGATGATAAACGTGGTAAATTCATCAGCAAAATCGAATCAATTATTCAAACC
>JBPOFV010000139.1:0-5872 GCA_051252335.1 Marinicella sp.
ACTATAACTCACTCACTACGAATGATCTTGACATATCTGGCGGCTGGTCAACTTCGTTTGGAGACCCCTGTGGCGTACAAGTTCTTGACCAACCCTATGGTACTTTGATTGATGGTGAAAACAGTAGCAGAGGGTTGTCAATCACAGTGGGGTACTTTTCAGAGGTTCATGTATCTCGGATCGGATTCATCAATGGCTATGTTGCTGGTTTTGAGCGCGGAGGGGCCATCAATTTCTCTCGCCCATTTGTTGATGCCATAGGTGAGTTTGTAGTCACTCACTGTATGTTTATTAATAACGAAGCTTATTCTGGTAGCGCAATCTCTTATGACATTGCGTATTTGTCTACATTTTCAAACAACTTGGCCGCAGCTAATTTTGCCAGAAATGGCAATTCTATTTCGATGGTCGGTGCATCTACTTTGAATTTCATTAATAACACAGTGATCAACAATGAAACAGTTGGGATCAATGGAGGGGCATATCTTTCAGCTGTTGATGATTCATTAGGCTTGGTTGCAAACAATGTATTGTGGGGCAATGATGGTTCAGATTTGCGCCTGAATGGTGATCGGTTTTTTGTTAAAAATAATGACATCGGATTTTTTGATTCAGGCACTCAGATAGAACAAGTTGGAAATTTTTCACTGCCGCCTCGATTGGAACTGGTCAACCTGGTGTATGTACCAGGTGTGGCATCACCTTTGATCAATAAAGGCATCAAGCCATGCAGCACGTGTCCAATACCTTTGCCATTTGATGAACAGTGGATACTACCAAGCATTGATTTAGCCGGTCATAATAGGTTGCAACATGGGGTGGTTGATATCGGTGCGCTGGAGTCCTCCATAGTTTCAGATTTAGTTTTCTGGGGGCGGTTTGAATGATTACAAGTTTGCTGTGTTGCAGCTGGATATGGCCGAGTTAAATGTGATTTGTTATGACTCATTTAGTGCGGTTGTGAGAATTAAAGACAATCTTGCTGTACTTGGGTCAATTGTTGGAATACTACAAATTTAGGCTTGCTGTGGCGATATTCTTGAAAAGTCGTATAAAACTATGGCTTTTTGTCAATTTCTTATTGTAGGGCTTTAAAATCGCTTTTAAGTCATTTTCTTGCGCTTCAGAACTTCCTTTTGTGTTATAATTTCGTCCCTTGTTAATCTGGCAGTAAATTGATTTATGGCTGAAAATTCTAGCGATATCATTAAGATAAATATCGAAGACGAAATGCAAAAATCATACCTCGATTATTCGATGAGTGTGATTGTTGGCAGGGCGTTACCTGACGTAAGGGATGGTCTAAAACCAGTACACAGAAGGGTGCTGTATGCCATGAATGTTTTAGGTGTCAACTGGAATAAGGCACATAAGAAGTCAGCACGTGTGGTTGGTGATGTGATTGGTAAATACCACCCGCATGGTGATACTGCGGTCTATGACACCATTGTTAGGATGGCTCAACCATTCTCAATGAGGTATATGTTGGTTGATGGACAAGGAAACTTTGGTTCTGTTGATGGTGATTCACCTGCAGCCATGCGTTATACCGAAGTCAGAATGGCTAAGATTGCTCATGAGATGATGGCAGACCTCGATAAGGATACCGTTGATTTCATCCCAAACTATGATGAAACAGATACTGAGCCTGAGGTTATGCCAACCAGGGTTCCAGCTTTATTGGTTAACGGCTCATCAGGTATTGCTGTTGGTATGGCTACCAACATCCCACCACATAATTTAACTGAAGTTATTAATGCGACCATTGAGTTGATTCGTAACCCAGATGCCACGCTGGATGATTTAATGGTGCACATACCGGGTCCGGATTTTCCAACTGCAGCCTTTATCAATGGTGCCGAGGGTATTCGTGATGCCTATGATACAGGGCGTGGCAAAGTATATATGCGTGCCAGGTCTGAAATTGAAACGGAAGAATCAACGGGCAAACAAACCATTGTTGTCACCGAATTACCTTATCAGGTTAATAAAGCTCGGTTAATCGAAAAAGTGGCTGAGCTGGTTAAGCTCAAGAAGATTGAGGGCATTACTGCATTGCGTGATGAGTCAGATAAAGATGGTATGCGTATCGTGTTTGAACTCAGGCGTGGTGAAGTGGCAGCCGTCTTATTGAATCAATTGTATAAGTTGACTCAATTGCAAACCGTATTTGGTATCAATATGGTTGCTTTGATCAACGGTCAGCCAAAAACATTGGGGTTGATGGAAATACTGACGGAGTTTGTTAAGCATCGCCGTGAAGTTGTGGTTCGTCGCACCATATTTGAACTGAAAAAAGCCAGAGACCGTGCTCATGTACTGGAAGGATTGGCAGTGGCATTGGCCAACATTGAAGAAGTTATAGAGTTAATAAAGAAATCTAAAAATCCAACTGAAGCCAGAGAGAAACTTTTGGCTAAGAAGTGGAACTCTTCATTAATATCTGCTTTGTTAGATGATGATGCACATTTGTGCCGACCTGAAGATCTAGAAGATCAGTATGGATTCTTTAGTGAAGGTTATCAGTTGTCACCGATCCAAGCTAAAGCAATCTTAGATTTACAACTACATCGCTTAACCGGTCTAGAGCAAGATAAGATTACCGATGAATTCAAAGAAATCATCGGCCATATTAAGGAGTATTTAGAAATCTTAACCAACCCTGATCGATTGATGACTGTGGTAAGGGAAGAGTTGGAAGAAGTCAGAGAAAACTTTGGTGATGAGCGACGTACGGTGATTATGGATCGTCAAGTTCATTTAACCATGGAAGATTTGGTCATTGAAGAAGATGTGGTGGTGACATTGTCGCATGAAGGTTATGCCAAGATGCAACAAGTTGATGTTTACCGTGCTCAAACTCGAGGTGGCAAAGGTAAATCAGCCACAGCCATGAAGAATGAAGACTTCATAGAAAAATTATGGATTGCCAATACGCATGATACTTTGTTGTGCTTCAGTAATATGGGTCAAGTCTATTGGTTAAAAGTTTATGAATTGCCGATGGCATCAAGAATGGCCCGTGGTAAACCATTGGTTAATTTATTGCCATTAGATAAAAATGAAATGATAACCGCCATCTTGCCAGTCAGGGAATATGATGAAGATAAGTTCGTATTCTTTGCCACTGCCAAAGGTGTGGTTAAGAAAACGCCATTGTCAAATTTCTCAAGACCACGTGCGAATGGCATCATTGGTTTGGGTTTGTTAGAAGGTGATCATTTGGTTAATGTTGAACTCACAAATGGTTCACAAGATGTCTTCTTGTTTTCAAGTTCAGGTAAATGTATTCGTTTTGATGAAAGTGATGTGCGTTCAATGGGACGTACAGCTCGAGGCGTCAGAGGCATAACCCTTAAAGGCGATCACAAAGTTGTGTCTATGTTTATTGCTGAAGAAGGCAATGTGTTGGTTTGTACAGAAAATGGATTTGGTAAACAAACCAAATTGGAAGAGTTTTCTAAGATCAGAAGATCTGGTCAAGGTGTAATAGCCATTCAAACCAGTGAGCGTAATGGTGCAGTTGTGGGTGCCTGTCAAGTATTGCAAGAAGACCAAATTATGCTGATCAGTAATGGAGGTACACTTGTTAGAACGGCTGTAGATGGTATTTCTACAGTAGGTCGGAATACACAAGGTGTGACCTTGATTCGTTTGGCTAAGAAAGAAAACTTGGTTGGCATCGCCAAAGTTGTGAATTTAGATGGTGATGATGACGAAGAAGATGCTGATGGCGTTGATGTTGCTGGAGAGGTTGCATCTGATGAAGGTGATGAATAATCATGAGTCGTAAGCTGTTAGTTGCTGGAAATTGGAAAATGCATGGTTCATTGGCATTTGTCAGTGAGATGATGTCTGGTTTAAAGTCCAAATTGCCAACACAAATTGATTATGAGGTGGCAGTTTTTCCCGTATATATCCACCTGCATGATGTGATCAATAGCAAGCCAGATAATGTGTTTTGTGGTGCCCAAAACCTCAGTGAATTTGATGATGGTGCAGTTACTGGTGAAGTCAGTGCAAAAATGCTGGCGGATTTGGGCTGCGATATGGTGTTGGTGGGCCATTCTGAGCGCCGATTGAAAAACAATGAAAGCAATGAAGAAGTGGCGAAAAAATTTGCCCAGGCATTGAAGTATGGCCTTACACCCATTCTGTGTGTCGGTGAATCATCAGTACAAAGGCAAAGTGGCATTACATTCGATGTTGTATGGCAACAAATTAAAGCAGTGGTGGATTTGGTTGGTATTGAGAAAATGGGTCATGGAGTGATTGCCTATGAGCCGGTTTGGGCCATTGGCACAGGTGAAACCGCGGGCCCAGAACAAGCACAAGAAGTTCATCAATATATCCGTTCTCAATTGGCTATAAATGATGATACAATAGCGCGCCGCATCCGCATCCTCTATGGAGGAAGCTGTAAAGGTTCAAATGCATATGAGCTTTTTTCGATGCCCGATGTTGATGGAGGACTGATTGGAGGTGCTTCTTTAACAGCCCAAGATTTTATGGCGATTTGTCTACAAGCTGACAGGTTGTCACAAGGAGTAAAAGTAAATGAGTGAAATTAATTTTCTGAACATTATTCAAGTGCTGGTTGCCATCGCTTTGATTGGATTTATTTTGATTCAGCGTGGACCAGGTGCCACAGCAGGATCTGCGTTTGGTGGCGGTGCTTCTGGTACTGTATTTGGTGCCAAAGGGTCTGGTTCATTTTTAACCAAGGCAACGGCTATATTAGCCACCGCGTTTTTCATTATAACCATGTTGATTGCGGTTGATGCGAGCGATAAATTTGCTTCTACAGGTGATGCTGCAGAGCAAGATTTGGGTGTGTTTGGGTCTTTGGATGATGCGTCTGCTGAACCTGTTATGAATACACTGGATTCTGATGCAAGCACAACTGATGCCTTAACAGATGTTGTGAATGCTGCTGATGATGCGGTTGAAGAAGTTGCAACTGATGTGCAAGAAACGGCTGCTGCAGTAGAAGGCCAAATTGATCAAGCTGTTGATGAAGCGGCTGAAGTTGTTGATGATTCCAATCAAGCCACTGAATCTGACGATACAGATGGTGGGAATGATCAATAAAACACAACAAGCGTTTTTGTTGTAAATAAGAATACTAAGTTAATGCTCGGCTGAAAGGTTGAGTTTATTTATGTGCCGAAGTGGTGGAATTGGTAGACACGCTATCTTGAGGGGGTAGTGGCCTTCGGTCGTGCCGGTTCAAGTCCGGCCTTCGGCACCAATTTTTTAAATTGAACAGGGGATGGCTAAATGATAGCTCCGTACTTTCCAATTTTATTGTTTTTGGCAGTATCTACAGGTTTGGGTATTGCATTGATGTCCTTGGGTTTGCTGTTCGGCACCCGCAAAACTACCGATGAAAAAATATCTGCTTATGAATGTGGGTTTGAAGCCTTTGATGATGCACATATGAAATTTGATGTCAGGTTTTATTTAGTGGCCATCCTATTCATTATCTTTGATTTAGAAATTGCGTTTTTGTTTCCTTGGTCAGTTGTGTTAGATCAATTAGGGCCATTTGGTTTAGTCTCTATGTTTTTATTTTTATTTTTACTGGTCATAGGTTTCATCTATGAGTGGAAGAAAGGAGCGTTGGAATGGGAATAGTAGATAACATCATACAACCTGTTGTTGATCAAGGTTTTGAGAACAAAGGCTTCGTCACAACCACTGTTGATGCTTTGTTAAATGGGGCCAGAACTGGTTCATTGTGGCCGATGACATTCGGATTAGCTTGTTGTGCGGTTGAAATGATGCAAGCCGGTGCTTCCAGATATGATTTAGATAGATTCGGCGTTATTTTCAGGCCTTCACCCAGACAATCAGATGTGATGATTGTGGC
>JBPOFV010000140.1:0-5854 GCA_051252335.1 Marinicella sp.
ACATTGGGTGGCGGAATCATGATGCAATAAGATTCATCACTGGCTGAATGACCAGTGCTCCCAGCTTTAAAGTATCCGTTCTTTTCCCAAGTTTGATACCACTTGGTTTCAATTTGGGTTGGGTCGTATTTTTCTATCATGATTTATCTGTACCTAGACTTGTTTTACTTTTGACTTTCGTTGATTAAATATTGTACTAACATGGCTACAGGTCGACCAGTTGCACCTTCTTTTTTGTTGTTCCATGCGGTGCCTGCAATGTCTACATGAGCCCAATTCTGACCTTCGGTGAATCTGGCCAAAAAACAACCTGCGGTGATACTACCTGCAGGAAATCCGCCGATGTTTTGCATGTCCGCGAATGACGTGTCGATTTGTTTTTGGTACTCATCCCATAATGGCAATTCCCATACGCGATCATGAGATTGTAAACCGGCTGTTTTTAAGTCGCTGGCTAACTCATCGTGTTTGGTCATCACTGCTGAAGCTTGGTGACCTAAGGCCACAACACAAGCACCAGTTAAGGTGGCGAAATCTAACAGCACAGAAGGTTTAAATTCTTGTGCATAAGTCAAAGTATCACATAAAATCATGCGGCCCTCAGCATCGGTATTCAACACTTCAATGGTTTTACCTGAGTAAGAAGTGATGACATCACCTGGTCGGTATGCTTTACCATCAGGCATGTTTTCAACAGCTGCCACAAAGACCATCAGATTAATGGGTAACGCCAATTCAACAGCAGAAACAAAACCACCGATCACCGTGGCTGCACCACACATGTCATATTTCATTTCATCCATGTTGGCTCCTGGTTTTAAGGAGATGCCACCGGTATCAAATGTGATGCCTTTACCAACCAACGCAATTGGTGCTTGGTCTTTATCGGCGCCGTTGTATTTCAAAATCACCATTTTAGATTTGTTGGCACTGCCTTGTCCCACTGCCAATAAGGCGCCCATGCCCATTTTTTTCATTTGTTTATGGTTCAATACATTGATTTCGCAATTCTTGTTCTTTTCTGCGATTTTGGTGGCATAACTGGCAATGTATTTAGGGTTGCATATATTGGGTGGGTTATTGCCTAAGTGTCTGGCAGCATGGACTCCAGATGACATGGCTTTGGCTTGAGTAAAAGCAGTGACTTGATCATCTGCAACAGCAACAGTCATTTCTTTTAAGCTGTGTTTGTTGTCCTTTTTATATGACTTGGTGTCTTCATAGCGATATTCAGCATGGGCAGCAGCCAGAGTAACTAATTTAACAGCTTGTTGTGCATCAATTTTGTCAAAGTGATTTTTGGCTAAAAAACAGGTCACAGATTGTGCTTTGGATTTGGCCGCTGTTTGAGTGATTTTATGGATGTTCTCATACAGCGCAGTGGCAGTTACTTTATCAGCCTTACCCAGGCCTAATAATGTGATCAATTGTCCTTGGTCATTGTATAAGTTTAAGACTTGGCCAGTTTGGCCGGTGAAGTCTTTGTTATTCAAACGTGCAGCAAATTGAGTTTGGATTTCGGAACCCAGCTGATCGATTAAATCATTGGTTTTTTGGCCTTTAAAGTGGCCGATGATGATTTGGTCGGATTGGATTTCACTGGCAGCTAGTTGTGTGGATTTTATTTTCATGGTTAGGTCCCTAAATTGTACAAGTCGGCAATTTTAATCAACCTGCGATGTATTAACCAGTGCTATTTAGATTATTAACGAGGCATTCAAGCTGAATAGAATTATGTTTAATCAATTAAGCCAACAAAATTCTACAAAGGTTCTGTTAAAATGTGCCGGACCTCGTCAAGCATACAGACATGAAAATCCTAGCCAATTACCTCAGAAAACAAACAATCAAAACCTCCTTGGTGGTTCTGTTGTTGTTATTCTTATTGATGGTTGGCACTTTGTTCACGACCACTCTGAGGGCCATAGCACGAGGCGTGCTGCCACCGGAGTTGTTGTTCATTGAGCTGAGTTTGCGTTCAGTTGATGTACTGACTATCTTGATTCCTTTGTCTTTTTATTTAGGTGTGTTGGTTTCATTGAGCCAGCTTTATCGAAACCAAGAGGCGGTGATGATGCACGCCATGGGGTGGTCAAGTAAAGATATATTACGGGCGCTGATGCCATTGATGTGGGTGGTGTTTGTTTTGATGTTGTTGGTGTCTTTGGTGATCTCGCCACAAGCAGCCAAACTGTCAAAAGAGTTAACCACTCAAGCCAGTGAAAACATATCATTGATGGGGTTAACTGAAGGCAAATTCCAAAAATTCTTTTCTGATGAAGGAGTTATATTTGTTGAAAAAATTGATGCAGAATCACAACGGGTAGAAAATGTGTTCGCCAATATTTACCACCCTGATCGCATTGATACCATAACCGCTGATTACGGTTATCAGTTTGAAGAGAATGATCAGAAGTATGTGGCTTTGTTCAATGGTTACCGTAATGAGGGTAGGCCAGGGACCAACGCCTATCAAATGATGCAGTTTGAGCGCAATGACATCAAGTTGCCAGACCTGGATGAAAAAATTGCTGCTCTGGATGAAAAGTCGAAACCCACCATGGAGTTATTGAACTCGGATGATTTTAAAGATCAGGCGCAATTACATTGGCGCTTAAGTCCTGCATTTTCCTTGTTGGCGCTATTTGTGTTGGCCGTGGCCTTGGCTAAAACGTCACACCGAGAAGCCAAGTTTATAAATTTAGTCATCGGTGTATTGGCTTACGCTTTTATGGTGAACCTTTTAACCATTGGACATTCATTGTTGGAGCAAGAAGAAATTCCTATGAAATTAGGTTTGTGGTGGATTTACATCTTGATTGGCGGATATGCCATTTATCGGATTAAAATACAGGATGGTCCAAAAATTAAGTCTGCAAACAAATCCAAGCTGTCCGGTAATTCATGACCATCCTATCTCGATATATATTTAAAACGCTTTCCTTTGGGCTCATGGTGGCGGTGTTGTTGTTATTGGCTATTGATGTGTTGTTCAGTTTGATCAAAGAATTGAATGACATCACCAGTGTATACACCCTAGGTGATGTGTTTTTTTATGTGATGTTGAGTATACCCAGTAAGATTTATGAATTATTTCCCGTCAGTGTGGTGGTGGCAGTAGTCGTAAGCCTGGGTGCATTGGCCAGTGGTTCAGAGTTGGTGGTGATGCTGGCCTCTGGTGTCAGTAAGCTTAGAATCGCATTCCTCACATTGTTTAGTGTGTCAGTGTGGTTGGTGTTGGTGGTTTTGATGGGTGAGTACGTTGGACCTGCTGGAGACCAGATGGCGCAGCAGTTCCGTAATGAACAAATATCTCAAGGCAAAGCGACTTCGGCTGCCAACGCCATTTGGTTGCGTGATGGTGATGTGATATTTAGGACCAATCACATGAAGAAACTGCAGCAAAAAGGTTCCTATGAATTACTTGATGTGACGGTATTTAACTTACAAGAAAAAAAATTAGTTCAGGTTTCGGAAGCCAAATCAGCAGTCTTTACTAACCAACAATGGACCTTGAGCAATCTAAAAGTTTCTTCGTTTGGTGATCAAGGCGTCGAAACCAAAGAAATCAAACAACAACAGTGGACTTCAAGGATACAGCCTGAAATATTAAACATCAGTACCACCAGACCCAAATACCTGAGTATCCGTGATATCAAGAAATTTCAGCAGTTCAATGCACAAACTGGTTCTTTGCAATCTTCTTATCAAATCGCACAATGGTCCAAGATGGCATTCCCATTGCTGGTGCTAACCACAGCCATGTGTGGGATTATGGTGCTGTTTGGTCAAATCAGATCAGGTGGATTTGCTCAGCGGCTGGTGGTGGGTATCGTGATTGGTATTGTGGTTTATCTGATTAATAAGACTTTGCTCAATTTTGGTGAGGTCTATCATGTGAGCCCATTCATTGTTACTGTACTGCCATCCTTGGCTTTATTCTCATTGTTGATGTTGTCCCTTTCTGGCAAGTTGCGTCATTAAGGAGGATTGCAAATCGTTTTTAATTATTGGCATCAGGTTTTAAGTCAATCACTGGTCTGTGACAAATAATGTCCATCCAGGTCATTTGTTGAGAATTGAATTTCCTGACCCATAATCCCAAGCCTAATAAAAATACCGATAAAACGCCGGTGAAAAATCTCATTGAAGCCTCCAGCCAAGACAGGGTGTGGTGATCTTGAATGCCTATCTTCCAAGCCCGCATGCCCAAGGTCTGACCGCCTTGTTTCCATGAGTAGGTGAAATAAAAAAACACTTCTATAAATAAGGTCAGTTGAAACCAAAGTGTTCTTGGTTCAACTTCTTCACCCTGTCTGAGCAGAACTAAAATCAGTGAAGTTACAAGGAAAAGGCCTAAAATAGGAAAAATGTCGTAGATAAGAGCGGCCACGTGTTTCCAAAGTTTACTTTTTTTCATTTTTGGTATTTTATCGCTAAAGCATTGAGGTGCATGGATTTTAAAGAAAATAGTTAACGATTGGTAACAAAAAAAATCTTAAATTTATGTAATTATTACTTTAATTTTTTAAAAAAGGCAGTTATTCTTGTTCACCACTAAGTCGAGTGTGGACTTATTTCTATTGAAATCTTAGGTGTGTTTTTTCATTGAAGTAAATTGTCCTCACATTTTCTTAAACTTAATTTATTGGAAGGGAAGGTATGTTGATATCTCAAATTTCTAAAGTTAATTTAACCAAAGGTTTGGTTGTTTTGGCTTTAATGGTAACTTCATTTGCAGGTTTTGCACAGTTACAAACGGCTGTACAAGTGGTGACAAACGCCAACAATGCTGCAGAAAATTCACAGAAAACCGTTGATCGTCTCAGCGATCAAACAGAAGAATTGTTGGTTCAATACCGGACCGTTCTCTCAGAAATTGAAAGTTTAACTGTATACAACCAACAGTTGGAATCAGTAGTAAACGATCAAAATTCACAAATACAAGGTATGAATGCTCAAATGACTGAGCTGGAGTCGACCAATAGAGCCGTTGTTCCAATGGTGATTGAGATGGTTGATATGTTGAGAAAAATAATTGAAGCCGATGTGCCTTTCAGAATCAATGACCGATTAAATCGAGTTGGTGATCTTGAGAACATGTTAAATGCTTCAAATGTGACCACTTCAGAAAAATATCGAAAAGTGACTGAAGCTTATCAAATCGAATTAGATTACGGTCGTTCGGTTTCAACGTATCAAGCTGATATCGATGGTGGCGTTAAGGTCAACTTTTTACAAATAGGTCGGACCGCTTTGTTGTACCAAACACTGGATGAGAAAAAATCTGGTTGGTATAACACGCAAAGCCGTCGTTTTGAAGAATTACCAGACAGGTACAATTCTTCAATCAAAGAAGGTATTCGCATTGCAGCTAAGCAAGCGGCACCAAATTTGGTCGGATTACCTATTTTGTTTCAAGTTACAGGAGAATAAGACATGAAAAAAATCATCATTATATTATTAGCTCTTGGCTTGATGACATCAAATTCACAAGCTCAAGACATGTCATTGGACGAATTGCTTAAAGTGGTTCAAAGAGCTGCTACAGAAAGTTCACAAGCCAATCAACAACGTGAGAATTCATTTAAACAACAACGTGATCAACAAAGTAGATTGTTGTCAGAAGCCAGAAATCAATTGGCGGCGTTGGAAAGAAGGACTGAAGAATTAAAAACAGCCTTTGATGAAAATGAAATCACGTTAGCTGAGTTGGAAACCACATTGGCTGAAAGAGCTGGTAACTTAGGTGAAATGGCAGGTACAGTTAAAGTATTGGCCGGCGACTTAAGAAGTGCGATTGAAGAGTCAATGACTTCTGCCGAGATTCCTGATCGTGTTGATTTCTTAACTC
>JBPOFV010000141.1:0-5847 GCA_051252335.1 Marinicella sp.
GGCATGTCCTGCTGCCAGCTCGTTGAGATCAACCAAAATTTCTTCTGCAGCATCCATGGTCAATTTTTTACGCGCATAGATTGGATACTCTTCACCTGTTGTGAATTTTCTGTAATACCAATAATCTGCAAGCTTGTAAGGTACAGATTCATCATTCTGTACGATCCGACTGACAATTTCATCGTAGATTTGATCGGTGAATGCTTCTGTATCAGCCATGACTTGTTCAGTGTACTTGTTTTCTTGATTTAAATAAGCCAGAACTTCAGGATTTGAACGCGAATCATCTCTGAGCCAATGATAATGATCGATCCTTTTGTGTCCATGCTGTTCAAATAGATGTGGTTTTTGAGCTGCCACAGGGGGGACATATTTTTTCATGGGTATCTCTGCTTTGCTTCTATGCGATTAATATTTGTTCTGTTTGTGAATTGATCAGAATAATCTTTTATGGCTTAGCCATGTTAAAAAAGAGTAGCATACTACGTTAATTCTATGGTTTTTGCTAATTTTGTGAAAATCATGACTAAAGTAATGAGAATTTGTAATGTTTTTTAGTTTATGAGGTCTTTTGTTGCATGAGCATGAAAGAAAGAAAGTTTGATGCCTTGTTAGGTGTTTATTATGAGGACTTGTATCGCTTTGCTTACTGGTTAGGTAAAGACGAGCATATGGCCAAAGATTTGGTGCAAGAAGCCTATTTACGAGCCTGGCGAGCCATTGACTCCTTAAAAGATGATAAAGCTGCTAAAAGTTGGATATTCACCATCTTGCGCAGAGAGTTCGCACGACAATTTGAAAAGAAAAAACCAGTCATCAGCTCTTTAGATGACATGGTGATAGAGATTGAAGACAAAAATCACAAAACGCCTGATGAAATTATGGACATCAACATAACCAGAGAGGCGATGATGAACTTAGAAACCAAATATGCTGAGCCGCTGATGTTACAAGTCATAGGTGGCTTCAGTTGTGAAGAAATTGCGACTCAACTAGATGTCAGCCCCAGCGCTGTCATGACTCAACTTTTTCGTGCCAGAAAACAACTCACAACACATTTAAACAGGGAAAGTAAGATAGGTAACAAAATATGAATTACTTTGAATTTAAAAAAATATTAGATGCGGATCCATACTCAAAAGATCCTGACTTTTTACAGGCTAAAAAAGATGACATCCGTTGTAAACGTGCATACCAAGAAGCCATGGCAAATGAACAAGTCATCATTGCAGCCTTGAGCATTCCTGTACCCCAGCACGACATTGCGCATATCAAGTTTAAGCAAACCCTAGTTAGACAGGGTCGAATGAAGAATCATTTTTTTGCGGTCGCGGCTTCAATGGTTTTGATCTTTGGGGCAGGCGCGTTCTTTTTAAACAATAACGCCAGTTCAGACTTAGAAAAATTTATCAATGAAGCTTTGATGATGGAACCTGCTGTCTATATGTCAGACTCGGAAATTCCACAAGATACCCTTGCCCCCTTATTTGCCAGTATCAATACTGTTATGGATGGTAATTTAGGCGATGTTCATTTTATGAAACTCTGCCCTACCCTCAATGGCAAGGGAGCCAGAATGGTGGTCATGAATGAATTGAATCAACCGATCACAGTACTCTATATGCCCAATTCACCGATCGACGAAGCCATCAGCATGCAAATGGATGGTTTTACCGGAAAAATTGTGGCCTTAGAACAAGGCTCTGCTGCCATCATTGCACGACCCCATGAGAACACCGCTCAAGTAGAAATTAATTTACGCAATACCTTGAAACCCATCCATTGATATCAGTGTGTTGTTTAGTTGACAGTAATCATTAATGTCATAAATGGTTAAATCAAAGAAATAAGCCATGACTTTGAATTTGGCTGTTGTTAAAATGCGTGAAATGTACATTTTTTCAACAGGGGATTCCATGGAAAATCACAAAAGTAAATTATGCATCGTTGCCATGTTGGCGGCCATGTCTGCAGGAGCACAAAATTCACCCGATAACAACGGTCAAACCAGTGTTTCAGGTTCCGAAGATCAAATCAACTTTGCATATGCAGGGGACGATACACGTTTTGGCATTGGTGTCGACAATGAAGGTGAATTAGTTGGGGATTTCCTCAAATCATTTAACACCAGCTGGCACAGTAATTGGATGGGTGAAGTTTGGCTGTCAGATGGTGCTGGTGGTTTGAAATTAGACTATCATCGAATCTCAGGCGCCAATGAAAAAGGCGATCTGATTAATAATGAAGACAACTTACGCATTTGGAAATATTTCGCGGCGGTCGACCAAAACACTTTTGATGATCGAAAATTCACGGTTGGATTTGGCTCTGAAGCCAAAGATAAATTCTGGAATGTAAATGTCAGTTCTGCAATCACAGGTTCTCGCCTTGCCAGCCAAGTGTCTAGTTCTGTGACCACTGATATTTTTGGCCAATTAGATGGTCGTGACTTTATCCAGGCACAAACCATTGAAACCATCATCAGAAACTATGAACACCCATATGATTGGGGTTTAGGTGGACGCATAGGTAAATTCTATGAACAAAACCTGGTCCGATTAACCGGTGGATTAGATTACGAACAAGGTGATTTTGATTCTGATCAGTTAACTGGTAGTGTCAGTTTAGAAAAATATTTCAGAAACACTGGGCATAGTTTGGCTTTATCGGTTGAACAGATCGCAAAATCAGGCGACTTTGAAACGGATAAAAGCGATACCCGAGCTAACCTCATGTATCGATATGATTTTGGTCAATCTTATTTGCCCACAACCGTTGATGAAGAAGTTCAGGTGGTCGATGAAGATCGCTTGAAACAACTTAAATTAGAGAACAGACAGTTGATCCAAAACCAAGTTGACTTGTCATCTATGGCCTTCTTTGATTTAGACAAAGACATCATACGTGACGATGCAGCAGCTGAACTTAAATCGTTGGTTGAACAAATCAAAGCCACAGAGTTAGCCAGTAGTATCAACATTGTTGGCCACACATGTGACATCGCTTCAGACGCCTACAACCTGGATTTATCAGCTCGTCGTGCTGAAAGCGCGAAAGACTTTTTTGTCAATAACGGCATTGCAGTTGACATCATTCAAACCAAAGGTATGGGTGAGTCACAACCAGCCTATGACAATGACGGTCCTGATCAAGCTAAAAACAGACGTGTTGAAATCACTTTCTTAACCATTGAAAATGATTATGTTGATGTTGATATTGCTGATGAAGACATGCCAATGAAGTGGGTTAAACGAAAAGTAGACGCCCCTGCAGCATGGATCAATCGAGCTTTAAGAAATCCAGCACAACATAAGCGTACTGTTGATGTTTATAAATACCAAGAGACGGAAACCAACACCACTTTAGGTGAGATGATCTTTTTGAATGCTGAACCTGTAGCGGTAGATGATGCCATCTCAATCAACCGAAATTCATCAGGTGTCATCATCAATGTCTTAGAAAATGATTCTGATGCTGATGAGGACAATACATTGGTCATTGATTCAACCACTGCAGCCACCCACGGTACAGTCGTCAACAATGGGGATGTACTGACTTATATTCCAAACCAAGGTTATATTGGCTCTGATCAATTCACATATACCATTTCTGATGGTGAAGGCGGCAGTTCAACGGCTACAGTCAGAATCATCGTTAACAATTTGGCTCCAATTGCCAATGATGACAGCGCAACTGCCACGGCTGGAGTCCCTGTCATCATAGATTATGTCGCCAATGATTCTGATCCAGATGGCGATGTAAGCGAGTTATCTTTGACCTCGATCGTTCCATCTATTCCTGGTGCATCAGTTGATATTTCGAACAACCAAGATGGTACGATTACTGTGACCATTGGCGCTGGTTACGTGGGAACTGGCACCATTGACTATGTCATTGTTGATGCCGATGGTGCCACTGCATCTGCCACAATTACCATCAATGTTCTGGACCCAAATACGGCACCAGTTGCCGTTGATGACTATTTCTTCACCACCATGAATGAAAGCCGAACTATCAATGTCTTAGACAATGACACTGATCCAGATGGTGATACATTGACTCTGGTGTCGGTTAATACTGAAGGGGCTTTGGGTTCAGTCATTGATATCAATGCTGATGGTACCATCACTTATGTACCACCAGCAGACTGGTGTGGGCTTGATACTTTTACCTATACCATGACAGATGGAACTCAGGAATCAACAGCCACTGTTACAATCAACGTGCTGGACTAAAGGCTAGACATTTTGTTTGAACAGTTAAAGCAACAATATTTAGTCTCTTTTGAGGCTAAGATTAAAAGCTTGGAACAAGCGCTTGAGACACAAAATGCTCAAGCGCTGACTGCTCAAGTTCATCAGTTATCAGGTTCAAGTGGTAGTTACGGGTTTGAAGAAATCGCCCAGTTGTGTCAAGAAATTGAAGCTGAAACAAATGACATGAATTCAATTGATCTTTCGATGAAGGAAAAAACCAATCGTTTGATCGCGTTGATGCAAAATCAGTTAGCCAGCATCTGAAGTTATTTCTGGCAGCCGATCTATCCTTGATCATTCATCTCTGATCTATTATCTATTTATGCTAAGCTTTTTCAGAATTCAAATTGGTGTTCAACTCAGATTTTGTCGGCTCCTCTTTTGAGTTTTGCTGAGGCAAATACCGCAGCCAAATCAGCCAAACAACCAAAGCATCAAGAATAATCAATGCTTGCCACAAATACATATGAAAAAACTCAAACCATGATTTATCCCATTGCAACAAATAAAACAATGAAACGATGCGCACTGCATTGAGACTGTGTATAGCCAAGAATCCCCAAACCAAGCCTTTCACTTTGTACCAAAGGGAAGATGGAAAGGCCATAATTCCAGCAAATAAAATTATCATGGCTTCAATGCCATTACATCCTGGAACAATGATTATTTGTTTATGAATTGCACTGTTCCCAAGGGTGTTACCAACGGCAATGACTTCAGGATCAAATAATTGAACCACCCAAGCGCTGAGCGCTGCCACAAATGCAGTGAATGGCGTAATCACTGTGTCTTGCGCCACTTGTGTTATTTGCAGCAAAAAGAGACTGACAATAATGGCCAAAAATAGCAGCGAAAATCTAAGCATTTAAGCAAGTTCTTTAAAAATGAGAAGCATGCAGTTTAGCAAATTTATGCCTCATTTGCTGTAATCAAGTTGCTAACTAAGCTGTTTTTTATGCGGTTAAATTAAATTTATTGGGTTCAACATTTCCAAACAAGCCTGGTCTGTTTTACAATCAATTAATTATCGCTTAACGAAGATTTAACAGAAATGTTAGTAAGATGGAATCAACGTCAGAGTTCTCCAAATGAATTTGACTATTATCCGGGCATCTAGTACTTCCCAAGGCGTTTTGCAACTCCTTGGGATTTTTTTTAGCCCACTGAAAACACAACCCATAGAGACACGTTTATCATGAAAATATTAGTTGTTGAAGACAATACAGACATTGCTGCGAACATTGTCGATTATTTTGAAGACCGAGATCATATTGTAGACTACGCTGGAGATGGCGTTACAGGACTACACCTGGCTGTAACCAATGATTTTGATGTCATTGTGCTGGATTTAATGTTACCTGGAATGGACGGCCTTGATTTATGTAAGAAATTACGCAAGGACGCCAAAAAGAATACACCCATCATCATGTTAACTGCCAGAGACACTTTAGAACAAAAACTAGAAGGCTTTGAATTTGGTGCCGATGATTACATGGTTAAACCATTCGCCCTACAAGAATTAGAAGCCAGAGTTACTGTACTCGGCAACCGCAAAAAACAAAATTTAAACAGAAAGCTGACTGTTGCTGAC
>JBPOFV010000142.1:0-5799 GCA_051252335.1 Marinicella sp.
GTGTTGGTGAGCGGACTCGTGAGGGTAACGATATTTACTGGGAAATGTTCAAAATCAGAAGGAAGCTGATAGCTGGGTATACCTTCAACAATTCTTACATTTTTATACTGAGTTTTTTGGTTCACTTGGGCGTTATCATCATCTCCTGCAAAAACTAATTTAGTAATTCTTTTTTCAGAAGAATTCGAAGTGGAGCTCCATAATGGGATTTGATAGCGAACCCATTGGTCACCAGAATAATTATGATAATTTTGGTTATAACTAGGTATCGCTTGTGTTCCATGTACTTGAAAAAATCTATTCCCATTGAACCCAATTGAACCGTACATGACTAATCCAACCCCATTAACTTCGGCTTCATCACCATTCGACCTGAATTCAAATTCAAGCACAGAATTTGGTGTGACAGTATATTCCTCATCAAGCCAAAGCATTTTCCAAGAATTACCAGTAAGTTTAATTTTATTTCCATAAGCTCCAACAGTAAATTCATCTACATCAATGTCCCATGAACCTTCTTTATAGCTGGTAAGTTTCTGTGTTTTAAAGATAGGCGATGTATCTGTGAACTCGACTATTCTATTAATCAATACATTCTTGTTAGACATTGGGGCAGTACAAAGACTGGCATAAACTTGGCTGATTCCAAGCATAGACATCATGAGAATTAATTTAATGTGATTCATTTCTTTCTCCTTAAGATTATTAATGAAGAGTTATTATTAATTTAGCAAATCTCAAAAATTGAGAATACATAATATATAACTCGTTAAATGAAGGCGATTATTGTCAAATAAAATTCGTTTAGCCGTAATGGTACATAATATATGGCATATTTCAAGTAATCGGGATTTTAAATATCTACTTAAATGAATTAAAATAATATCCATAAATAGAAAGGCAATCATTAATTAGACAGAGTCTATTCAAATAAATATTGTAAAGGATTCTTTAATGGTAAAATTACCCCTTTTTAATCATTGCTGTATTTATGACTCAATCCATGGACTTTGAAACCATCTCAATGGGCGAATACGCCGAGCGTTCATATTTAGATTATTCAATGTATGTGGTTTTAGACCGTGCTTTACCTTTTGTGGGTGATGGTTTGAAACCGGTACAAAGACGGATCGTCTATGCCATGAGTGAATTGGGTCTGTCCAACCAATCAAAACACAAAAAGTCGGCCCGAACGATTGGTGATGTGATTGGTAAATTTCATCCGCATGGCGATTCCGCTTGTTATGAAGCCATGGTGTTGATGGCTCAGTCTTTTTCATACCGTTATCCACTGGTTGATGGACAGGGTAACTTTGGTTCACCAGATGATCCCAAATCATTTGCAGCGATGAGGTACACAGAATCTCGATTAACACCTTATGCAAAAACGCTGCTTTCTGAGTTACCGCACGGCACAGTGGATTGGGGTCCTAATTTTGATGGCACCATGGATGAACCCTTGTGGTTGCCGGCACGTTTGCCAAATTTATTACTGAATGGAGCATCAGGGATTGCAGTAGGGATGGCAACCGATGTGCCTCCGCATAATTTGACTGAAGTGGCACAAGCCACCTTGCATTTATTGGATAACCCCAATGCTGAAGTCGCCGAATTATGTGAGTTTATCCAAGCTCCTGATTATCCAACGCATGCTGAAATTATCACACCCAAAGCCGATATCATCAGCATGTATGAAACTGGACATGGTGGTATCAGGATGCGAGCTGTGTATGAAAGAGATGGTAATGATGTGATTGTGACTGCCTTACCTCATCAGGCTTCAGGCAGTAAAATATTGGATCAAATTGCCACCCAAATGCGCACCAAGAAATTACCTATGGTCAGTGATTTACGAGATGAATCTGACCATGAGAATCCAGTTAGGCTGGTGATCACTGCACGTTCAAATCGTGTTGATTTTGAAGCTTTGATGCTGCATTTGTTCTCGACCACAGATTTAGAAAAAACCTATAAAGCCAATTTGAATGTGATTGGACTGGATCGTCGACCACAAGTCAAAAACTTGAAGATGATACTGAAGGAATGGTTGCGCTTCAGAACCGAAACTGTTCGCCGCAGATTGCAATACAGGTTGGATAAAGTCGATGCCAGGTTACATATCTTAACCGGTTTATTGATTGCATATTTGAACTTGGATGAAGTGATCAGAATCATCAGGTATGAAGAAGAGCCGAAAAAGGAATTAATCAAAGCATTTAAACTGTCTGAAATTCAAGCTGATGCCATATTAGATACACGCTTACGTAATTTAGCCCGTTTAGAAGAGATGAAAATCCGTACTGAGCAAATTGAATTACAAGCTGAAAAAGATGAACTTGAAGGGATCTTGAAATCAAGAGCCAGAATGAAAACATTGATTCGCAACGAAATCAAAGCAGACATGGAACAATACGGTGACCCTCGTAAAACGCAACTGGCAGAACGAGAAGCGGCACAGGTGTTTGATGAAACTAAATTGGTCCCGAGCGAACCCAGTACCATTATTTTGTCAACTTCTGGTTGGGTCAGAGCGGCTAAGGGTCATGACATAGATCCCACTGCTTTGAATTATAAAGCTGGTGATGAATACCTGGATCATGCCCATGGCCGCAGTAATCTCACCTCAGTGTTCTTGTCATCTGATGGCCGGGCCTTCAGTTTACCTACACATACATTACCTTCAGCGCGTGGGCAAGGCGAACCTTTGACGACTAAATTTAATTTTAAAAATAACTTATTACCAATTTCGGTCACCTGCCAGTTGCCGAACGCCAGGTTATTGATGTGTTCTGACGCTGGTTATGGCTACCACGGTGTCATGGAAAACTTATACAGTAAAATGAAAGCCGGTAAACATGTGCTCAGTGTACCCAAAGGCTTCAATGCCATGAAGCCAACTTGGGTTGAAAAACTACCAGAAGCTCATGTGGTTTGTGTCACCACAGCTGGTTATATGTTGGTATTCCCTCTGGATGAATTACCTGAACTGGCCAAAGGTAAAGGCAATAAGTTAATCAATATCCCGGCTAAGCGTCTTAAGTCAGGTGAGGAGAAATTAGCTGCTACATTAGCCATCACGCCTGAAGATTCATTCTTGGTGCATGCCGGTGCCAGATACATTCGGTTTAAATGGAAAGACCTGGTTAATTATTTAGGCAATCGAGCAAAACGTGGTGCAGTCTTGCCTCAAGGTTTTAGAAATGTGGATAGGGTTGAAGTTGAAAAAGATTAATAGACTGTTGTTATGCTTAATCTTGATCGGTGGTCAGGCAGCAGTCGCCACTGTACCCAGTTTAAACCAATGTCCGGATATGGTTTTTATTGATGGTCATGAAAATACATCCATACCTTCCAATGGAACTGGAGGTGGTTCACCAGGTAATTTCAGTCGTACCATCACTGTTGATGCCACCGAGCATACTTATACTTATTATGTACCAAGTGGCTATCAAATTTCTGACCCCATACCTTTGCTGGCTGTTTGGCATGGTGCTGTGCTACCTGGGGGAGGGCCTGATGCTGCTTTAGATATGGTTGACTTGTGGCAAGATGAAGCTGAAACTCATAATTTTATTGTTGTGGCACAAGCTGCAATAGGTTCTGCAGGCTGTAACCCTTGCGGCTGGATCCCTGGTTCTGATTCACAGGTTTTAGCAGCCATAATCAATGACATGGAAGCACGTTATAACATTGAAACCACTCGCCGTTATGTTTGGGGTTTTTCTGCGGGTGGACATGTGATGCATGCGATTGCCTTGAACAGTGCGGATTATTTTGCTGCTTATGCGATCAGTGCGGGTGTTTTGGATGCGTTTGCCAGTGGTGGAGGTTATGTGCCAGCCAATGCAGTAAGAATAATTCCAGCTTTTGTATCAGTTGGGAATACCGATACTTTGTTACCATTTGCTCAAGACGACCAGCTAGATTTTACCGATGCAGGCTGGGTAGTGGGCCAAAATTATTGGCTCGATGTATTTACCGGCGGACATGTGGTTTTGGATGATTTACCTGAGAAAGCCTGGAATAAAATTTGTATATCGACTAATTTGGATGAATGATGACTGAAAAAAACACGATTAAAGTCGGCTGGAAAGAATACGCTGCTTTACCTGAGCTGGGTGTAGAACGAATCCATGTTAAGATAGATACTGGAGCTAAAACCAGTGCCATACATACTTTAAAAAATAAGTTGTATCTAAAAGGCAATCAACAATGGGTCAAATTCACATTGGCTCCTCATCAAGATGATGATGACACCACCATTGACTGCGACATGCCAGTCAAAGACCAAAGAATCATCACCAGTTCTAATGGACACAGATCAGAGCGTATTGTGATTGAGACTTTGTTGGTCATAGGAAACTCAGAAAGGCTCATAGAAGTTACATTGGTTTGTCGGCGAAAAATGAAGTTCAGGATGCTCATAGGGCGACAAGCCATGCAAGATATGGAAGTTATCCCGAAAAAAGCACATCTAACAACAAAAAATAAAAGGAAATAAAGATCATGAAAATAGCCATATTATCTAGAAACCCGAGGCTCTATTCGACCAAAAGATTGGTTGAAGCTGCTGAAAGTAGAGGGCATGAAGTCAGGGTGCTGGATCATCTGAGGTGTTATATGAATATTTCCTCATCTAAACCAACATTGCATTATCGTGGTGAAGATTTACCTTTGTATGATGCAGTCATTCCTCGGATTGGGGCTTCTGTCACATTTTATGGTACGGCTGTATCGCGACAATTGGAAATGATGGGTGTTTACCCGGTTAATGAAAGTGTGGCGATTTCTCGCTCAAGAGATAAATTAAGGTCATTGCAATTATTATCAAGAAAAGGGATTGGTATGCCCATTACTGGCTTTGCCAATTCACCCGATGACATTCAAGATTTGATTAAAATGGTGGGTGGAGCACCTTTGGTCATAAAATTATTAGAAGGCACCCAAGGCATTGGGGTGGTATTGGCTGAAACTAAAAAAGCAGCTGAATCAGTGATAGAAGCTTTTCTTGGATTGAATGCCAACATCATGGTGCAAGAATATATCAAAGAAGCTGGTGGTGCTGATATTCGTTGTTTTGTGGTGGGTGGAAAAGTAGTGGCAGCGATGAAACGTCAAGGCGCAGAGGGTGAATTTCGTTCCAATTTGCATCGAGGTGGTTCTGCCAGTTTGGTCAAATTAAGTCCTGATGAAAGAAAAACAGCAGTCAAAGCCGCTCAAATCATGGGCTTAAATGTTGCCGGGGTCGATATCCTGAGATCGGCACGTGGTCCGGTTGTGATGGAAGTTAACTCTTCTCCCGGCTTAGAGGGGATTGAAAAAGCGACTGGTAAAGATGTGGCCGGTATGATCATAAAATTCATCGAAGACAATGCCAAACCACATCGCACCAGAACCAGAGGAAAAGGTTAAATCACCATCAGCTATTAGGCTGATCTATATAATTAGGCACCGGTCTATTAACGCCATGTAAAAACTTAACCATTGGCTTCAATGCTGTTTTAACCGCAGGTCTTGAAGCCATTTGTTTGCGCCATTTCAATAAGTTTGGTGTTTGTTGATTCATCATTGCTCCCATCCTTTCACCAAATAACTGCGCCATAAAAAATGCGATATCAGCATATGAATATTGGCCCGCAATAAATTCATTGTCAGCTAATCTACGTTCCATTAATTGATAATAGTTGCTACAAGCATCAATGGCTTGCATGGCATCAGGCTGGGACAAATCATCTTGTAGATACATCAATTTGACCACTTCGGGGAAATATACCTCATCGGACTGGTGCTCGAGTAATC
>JBPOFV010000143.1:0-5783 GCA_051252335.1 Marinicella sp.
CATCAGCACCTGCATCAAATGCACCAAAACCATTGTCATTGTCTTTAATATCGATTGGACGTTCATCATTATTTTGGTCTGGATAAACCAAACCAAGACCTATTGCGTTGCACATATCGATAGCCGAAGAGTTTCGGCTGAGGTGAAAGTTGCCATTTTCAGCATCAACAAATCCAGGATCATCTGTAACAATAGTATTATCTTGAAGTGGTGGAATTATTACGGAGTCACTTTCATGCAAAACATTGCACCCAGTTTGAATAAGAGATAAGTTATTATGAATAACATCATTACTAGTTGTCTCTTCATGAATAATGGAATTCAATAAAACCAATGAATTTGCTGGGTTTAAATTGAAGACGTCGTTAACCTGATTATTAACCAATGTGGAAAAAGTGACCATCAATTGGCTGTTTTCTCCACGATTGAGGCTCACTGTGCTAAGATTATGATAAGCACTGAAGGCATCATTATTTTCACCATTAGCTATGAAATAGGTGTTTTGAAATGAAAATTTACTGCCATATTCCATCATCAAAGCAGAGCCAATATCTGCACGATTGTCTATAAAAGTTCCAATAAAATGATCTTGAAAACTGCTGTCATCAATTGAGCTAAGCAAGGTACTGTTGTTCAAATATATAGCTCCCCCGAAAGTTAAAGTTTGAGGTAGAGGACTAGGTAGTGGCGTAGCTAAGTTACCTTGAAATGTTAAACATGTTGAATAATTTAATTGGCAGGTTTCTATGCGATCTCTAACAATGGCTAGATCAACATTTTTTGCATAGATAGCACCACCATACCCTCCATTTACCTGGTTTTCAAGTAGATAGGCATAGCTGATATAAAGTTGATTAATATTCAGAGCAAAAATTCCACCACCGTTGCCAAATTCATCGGAATCAGCATTGGCTATATTCGACGACAATGTGCCATATATTTGTCCTAAGGTTATATCAACTGCATAGATGCCACCACCTGAGTTATTGGCTTGATTGTTAGCAATCAAGAATAAGCCTGGCAGTCCAGATTGAAACAAGTTTAAGAAATTGCATCCTGACAAATAAAACCCACCGCCATGGCCTGATGTTTCAACATCTCCTAATGCCTGGTTGTTAGTTAATGTGAGATTGAAATTGTTGATGGTGTTGTCTATTTCGGTAGATTCACAATATACACCACCGCCTGATGTTGCTGAGTTGTTTGTAATCAAGTTATCACTTAAATTCATAACGTTTGCATTACCGGATAAATAAATTCCACCGCCTAACCTGCCATGATTATTTATGAGAGTCATGTGTTCAAATACTATTTCATTGCCATCACCTACTATACTGATACCTCCACCGTTGGCTCGGTTAATGGCGCCACCTTGATCTACACCACCAGTGAGAGTGAACCCAGATATCTCAACTAATAATTCATCAGCATCAATCTTGATCACATTACCTGATTCACTACCGTCAATGATGGTGCGGCTTTCATCTATTCTGGAATCCAGTTCTGCTAAAGAACAATTCGAATAACCACCTTTAAGCACCAAGTCCTTATCAATACTTAGGTTTTCAAAATAGGTAAAGTTGACTCCGTTGATTTCTCTGGTAACCCTGATTTCATCTCCAGGGTTTGCAGCATCAATGGCGTCTTGAATGTCAATAAAGGCGCAAGTGCCTACATCTCCATCCCCAACAAGTAGGATGTCACCACCAGCTTTAGCAGGAGCCAGTGCAACCAGCAGCATAGCAGTTAATAGAAAAGTGGTATTTTTTAGATGGAAGCTCATGTTATTTCTCTTTTATATAGATTCAAAGCCATTTTGATAAATTAAGTCGTTGTATTCATCTGCGCCCGCGTCAAACTGACCAACACCATTTTCAGTTTCGGATATATCAAATGGCCTTACATCTTGATCACGGTCAGGGTAAATAAACTCAAAGCCGCCATCGTCACAACGATCAATGGCTATAGAATCAGGTCTTAGATGGTAATCTCCTGATTCATGATCGACAAACCCAGGGTCGGTGGTAACTATAGATGGTTCGCCAATTAATATAGGTACAGACTCTCCTTCATGGTATACATTACAGTGAGTAGTTACAGAAGCCAGATTATTGACCAGCACCAGGTTACTTGCATCTTGTTCATACACGATGGAAGTGGCCAAGTTCAGTGAAGCATTGCTTTGGACATTAAACACAGAATTTACTTGGTTGTCTGCTAAAGTTGAGAAACTGATTGATAACTCTGTGTCTGCATCTGAAAGCCACACCACACTGTTATTTAGAAAGCCTGGTGTTCCATCAGCACCGTTCCCAACAAAATAGGCATTCTGCATAGAAAATCTGCTGCCATTATTTAAGGCCAAAGCTGTACCAAAATCAGCATGATTGTCTTCAAAATATCCGGGGAAATGGTCTAGTGCACTACCTAAATCTGCAAAATTCAGTAAAATAGAATTATCCAAGTATATGGCTCCGCCAAGAGTGGCTGTTCCTCCTAGGATAGGTAGGGCTCGATTACTTTGGAAATGCAAACAGCTGGAATCACCTGCCTGAAAGCAGTTTTCATACAGGGTGTTTAATACCTGCAGGCGGGTATTCACTGCATGAATGCCACCACCATGACCGCCATTGACTTGATTTTCAAAAAACTCTGTTCGATTAATCACCAATTGATGCATGCCAGAGGCAAAGATACCACCACCATCACCGGTGTCATTTGAATCGGCGTTTGCCATATTGGACCACAGTATTCCTTTGAGTATTGAGATACCAGCATCGACCATGTAAATTCCGCCACCTGAATTGTTAGCAAAATTATGATTCATAGAAAAGCTATTGAGTTCACCTGATTGAGACAACCTACAACCTGAAAGGTATAAACCGCCTCCATGACCATTGGATTCTGTACTCCCTGTGGCTTGATTACCAATGATGTTAATGCTGCCATATTGAACGATATTTTCAATGCCAGTAGAATTACAATATAAACCGCCGCCAGAGAATGCAGAATTTTCGATGAACGTGCTGTTAAATAGTCGAATAGTACCAGATTCCCCAGTCAGATAAATGCCGCCACCTAAACGACCATGGTTATTATTGATGGTCATTTGATCAAATGAGATATCAAAGTCATTTCCACGAATGGATACCGCACCACCATTGGCTCGGCCAGGTCCAAATCCTTCGTCTTCACCATTGGTGAGGGTGAAGCCTGATAAGTCAACGACTAAATCATCACCATCAATTTTTATGACATTACCTGAATTTGTGCCATCTACTACTGTACGGTTATCATCAGCTCTTGAGTCAAGCTGAGCCAACCCACATGTGGTATATCCACCTTTGATGATTAGGTTTTTATTGATTTCTATATTTTCAATCAAAACACCTGCATTGATTTCATTGGTTACTCTGATTTCAGAGTTTGGAGGTGCATCATCGATGGCTGCTTGAATACTGGCATATGTACATGCTCCTGAGTCACCGACAAAAAGTAACTCAGGTGGTTGTATTACATCACCTGCATTTGTAGTAACCCATGCAAATTGCAGCAACATTATTAAAAATAATGGTGTGGTTTTTAATTCATTCTTATATTTCATGTTAAACCTCTTCAAATCCATGAGCAAAAATAGCATCACTGTATTCATCTGCACCAGCGTCATAATGACCAACAATGCCATTAGAAACTCCTGGAATATCAATGGGTCGCTCATCTAGATCACGGTCTGGATAAATAATTTTCAGCCCTTCATTCAGGCAGCGATCAATCGCCACAGAATTTTCCCTGAGGTGATAATCATCATCACCAATGAACCCTGGGTCATCTGTAACTAACGAATTTTCGCCAAATGGAATCACCACAGACTCTCCTTCGTGATATAAATTACAGTTAGTAGATACAGAAGCCAGATTATTAACCATAACTGGTATTGCTTCTGATTCTTCGTAGATAATGGAATTGATTAAATCCAACGAAGTGTCAGGTTGCAAATTAAACACTGAATTGACCTGGTTATCTGCCAGGGTTGAGTGACTGACTTTTAAATGAGTGCCAGCACCAGTAATATAGACCAAACTGTCATCAGATATGTGGGTTGGTTCTCCAGAATTATTGGCTATGAAGTATGCATTTTGTATCGACATAGTACTGCCTTGATGCATGGATAATACTGTACCATTATCAGCATAATTGCCTTCGAAGATTCCAGGAAAGTGATCTAAATAGTTGACATTAACATTCGATTCTTCCAATTGTGTATCAACCAGGTATAATGCACCGCCAATAGTGGCTAAGGGACCAGGCAATGGTATGGCATGATTGCCTCTAAATCGCATACAATTAAAAGTGTTAGCCTGCATACAATTGGTATATTTAAAATCATCTACGCTAAAAACTGATGACTCAGCATAGATGCCACCACCGCTTCCTCCATTAACCAGATTATCAACCAAGTCAGAGTAAGCAAAACGAATGTCTGAATCTTGACTGAAAAGGCCGCCACCATTACCCAAAGTGTTTGAATCAACATTTGCCACGTTGGCATTTAAGGTTCCAAATAGCTCCACAATTCCATCAACTACATAAATACCTCCACCTGAGTTATTGGCATGATTGCCTCTGATTGAAAATAAACTTTCATTTTCTTCAATTATTGGCAAAGCATTAACAAAGTTACACTTTGATAAATAAATGCCACCTCCATGACCTGAAACATCACTATCTCCATTGGCTTGATTGCCTAAAATCTCCAGATCAATGTCTTGAATGTAATTGTTAATATTGTTACTGCCACAATAAATACCACCACCAGATGATGCTGTATTTCCAATGATCAGAGTGTGCAATGTAAAAATGTTATTCGAACCGCCATCTATATAAATCCCACCACCCAAGCGTCCATGGTTATCAGTGAAGGTCATGTGCTCAAATATAATCTCGTTGTCATCACCGAGAATGCTGACGCCACCGCCTTGAGCACGCGTAGGCCCAAATCCTTCATCCACACCGTTTGTGAGGGTGAATCCAGAAATAGCAACTGTTAATTCATCGCCTTCAACCTTAATCACATTACCGAATTCACTACCATTTATAATAGTGAGATTTTCATCCAGTCTTGAATCTAGTTCTGCCAAAGAGCAGTTTGTATATCCACCTTTAAGGATCAGATCCTTGTCAATACTCAGATTTTCAAAATATGTACGGGCGATTCCGTCGGTTGCTCTGGTAACCCTGATCTCATCTCCAGGGTTTGCAGCATCAATGGCATTTTGGATGTCAATAAAGCCACAGGTGCCTAACTCTCCATCTCCAACAAGCAGGATCTCACCGCCTGCTTTTGAGGAATTTAAGACCACCAATAAAAACAAGCTAAAGAATTTAAATTTTGACTGGATTAACATGATATTTCTCTTGAATTGTAAATGTCTCTCTTTTATCGATCTAGAGAGTCAATTTTTTTTAATAATATTGATTATTTTGCAAAATGAGATACCAGTCACAAAGCGGTCTATATACAGCTTAAATGCTTTTGGATGCTTGACTTTTTAAATGAGCTTTGAAAAAAAAGGTCGAAAAGAAAAATTTTTATTAAAAATATCGATAAATATATTATGGGAAATTAAATGCACCTAAATCAATATTTCTGAGCTTCAATTAAATAATAATGAGAATAGAATCCACCAAACTAACAACTGAATTATATGTCATGTTAATTGTCTTGCTTCTAGGATGTACCACAGGTTATTCATCAAGTGCTCAACAAGATCAGGTTCAGAATG
>JBPOFV010000144.1:0-5775 GCA_051252335.1 Marinicella sp.
TCTTCTTACTCAACATATTTACGATGAATTAATATTATAGCTTAATGCTGGCTTTTAATTATGTGAAGGTTCACATATTGGGTCAATCATTTGGGAACCATCAAATTCAGAATGGATTTAAGGTATACCCCGCTTGTTGCAATTGAGCGTGAGCCGTCATGGCTGAAAGTGACATGTTAACGCCGGGTATTAAATGTTCTTTTCTGACCCCATAATAAGCTGCACTTTGACCACACACATAAAATTTGACACCATGACTTTGTAAAACATTGATCAATTTCATATTCGCATTTAATTCTTGTTTATCATTTTGGTTTTGATAAAAAGCGTGGTTAGTCAAGTCCCGAACCGCACTACCATGAATGACAAAAGCCAACTTTAATTGTTCAGGTTTCAATCCTGCATCCACATGCATATTCAAAAAACGCGCACCGCTGTCAATAGATCGATTCAAAGACCCAACATCTGCTTGTTTGCTGACATCAAAACTGACAGAAAATTTTGTATCTGCTGGTAAGGTTTCCATCCCAGGAACCGCTGCAATTTTTCCAAAATCATCAATCAGCTTGCCTGTCTTGAATTGATCCATTTGTGCCATGGTTAAGAAAGCAGTCTGCAGCATAATTAAGCTAAGTAATATTTTTTTTATCATTGGATGTTCCGGTCTGTCATTCTCAAAATGGTTATCAGCAAGCACCTTGGCTTAGGTTTAATCCACTGATGGTGGTGGCGGTGCCAACACTTCTCTGGCGCCATTATGAGCTGGCGCTGAAACCACACCATTGGCCTCTAATTGCTCAACTATTGTGGCTGCTCTGTTATAACCAACACGCAACCGTCTTTGTACATATGATATCGATGCTTTACGGCTTTCTGTCACCACAAACACCGCTTTATCATATAACTCATCCACATCCGACTCTGCTCGTTCAGGCAAGCCAGTTTCGCTGAGCATTTGGCCATCATCTGTTAGCTGTACATTATCTAAAATACCTTCTTGATAATCAGCTTCATAATGACTGGTTAAATAATTAACCACTGAATGCACTTCATGGTCATCAACAAATGCACCATGTACACGGTCTGGTTGCGCCCTACCTGGTGGTAGATATAACATGTCACCATGACCTAATAATTGTTCTGCCCCACCCTGATCCAAAATGGTCCTTGAATCAATTCTAGATGAAACCTGGAATGCCATTCGAGTTGGGATATTGGCTTTAATTAACCCTGTGATTACATCTACCGAAGGTCTTTGGGTGGCTAGGATGAGGTGGACACCTGCAGCGCGTGCTTTTTGCGCCAACCTGGCAATCAATTCCTCAACCTTTTTACCCACGATCATCATCATATCTGCAAATTCGTCTATGATGACCACGATAAATGGCATGGGCTTCAATGCTTCTTGTACTGAGCCAAATGGTGCGGTAGTTTCATCCCAAAATGGATCCATGATAGATTCACCTGCATCAATCGCTTTTTGAATTTTTTTATTAAAACCGGCTAAATTTCTTACTCCCATGGCAGCCATCAATTTATACCGTCTTTCCATTTCTGCCACACACCATCGCAAGGCATTGGCGGCTTCTTTCATGTCAGTTACAACCGGTGCCAATAAATGAGGAATGCCTTCATAAATTGACAACTCCAACATTTTGGGGTCAACCATGATCATCTTCACTTGTTCAGGGCTGGCTTTGTACAACAATGAAATAATCATTGAATTAACAGCGACAGACTTTCCTGACCCTGTGGTACCTGCGACCAACAAATGGGGCATTTTTGCAATGTCTGCAATAACTGGATTCCCACCAATACTTTTTCCCATGGCCAAAGTCAAAGGTGATCGTGATTTATCAAAACTTACTGAGCGTAAAATTTCACTTAAATAAACTATCTCACGGCTGGCATTTGGAATTTCAATACCAATGTAAGGTTTGCCTGGAATAACATCAACTATCCTGACGCTGGTAATCGATAATCCACGTGCCAAATCTTTTGCCAAACCCATGATCTTACTGGCTTTGATACCAGCAGATGGATTGACTTCAAAACGGGTGATGACTGGTCCAGGATAGACGCCAACAACTTCAGCTTTAACTTTATAGTCTGCCAATTTAAGCTCAAGCTGCCTGGAAAGCACTTCAAGTTCCTCGTTTGAATAACCAAATTCCTGATTGGGTGGACTGTCTAAAAGCGATAAGGGCGGCAGTTTGCCAGCTGGCAAACTATGAAACAAGTTCATTTGTTTTTCTTTAGATGAACGTTTACTTTCAGTGACTTCAGGTTCAAATTGTTCAATAACTATGGGTTCACGCTTTTGTTGAATTTTTGCATCAATTTTACGCACCACTTCACGTTCAGTCCGGGCTTTCTTACCAGCCCGCCAGTCATTGAACTGTTCCCATTTAACACCCAACCATTGAAACATTTTTATGGTTAACTGGCCCACCTTGTCAGCCAAGCCTAACCACGATAATCCGGTGAACAATGTAATACCGGCGAGGAATGTTGCTGCCAATATCAACGTTGCACCAATACCACCAAATCCTGCAAATACAGAACTTCCCACCACATCACCAACAATGCCTCCACCTGAAAAAGGTAATCCGCCGGTATTTGCATGTAAATGAGACAAGCCACAACCTGTTAACAATGTGGCCACAAAGCCTAAAAATTTAATCGTGCTGTCTAACCAGGAGTCTTCATGATCGGAATCATCCTGATACATTCGCCATGCTATGTATAGCAAACCCAAAGGAATGAAGTACGCAAAGTACCCTAAAAAATGTAATAAGAAATCTGCAATATAGGCTCCAGTCAAGCCTCCTAAGTTTTGAATATTTATGACATTGGAGGTCGCAAATGAACCTGGGTCTTGCGGGCTATATGTAATTAATGACAGCAGAAAATAGGCTGCAACAGGGACGATGATAAATACCAAACTCTCCCTGACTCTATTCCTGACTTGTTTTGAAACTTGATTCAACAGTGCTCACTTTGTTATATGTTTAGGGACTAAGGATAAGCCTTATTAACTCGGCAGTCAAATATGATCTCATTGACTGCCGAGTTAAATTTGCCAGATTAATTAATCGTTCAATTTACAGCTGTGGTTGCTTGAATTGAATCAATCGATTAATGCCGGATGAACAATTTTTCCATCTTGAACATTGACCCCTTTTTGTAAAGATGGAACCGCTGCCCAATCTACTTGAGAAAGCCTTTGTACATAAGGCAAAATAGCCGCTGAAATGGCATGTGTTGATGTGCGTGGAACTGCACCAGGCATGTTAGTAACAGAAAAATGTACCACACCATGTTCAGTGAATGTTGGTTCTGCCCATGTGGTTGGTCTGGTGGTTGCAACACAGCCACCCTGATCAACTGAAATATCTGCAATTACCGAACCGGGCTCCATTCCTTTAACCATTTCTTCAGTAATGACATGAGGAGCTTTTGCACCAGTAACCAAGACTGCACCGATCACTAAATCAGCATTCGAAATTTCAGCTGCAACCAATTCCTGGTATGGATATAGGGCTGTCACATTAGAACCCATGGCCATCATTTGTGCCAGGCGATCTTGGCGCTTATCAAAAACCACCACATTGGCTCCACTGGCAGCTGCCAAAGCTGCTGAGTTTCCACCAGCTGCACCACCACCTAGAACCACAACTTTGCCTCTTTCGGTTGATGGCAAGCCACCTAATAAGATACCTTTTCCACCCAAAGGATGATGCAAAGTATGCGTGCCAACTTGCGTTGCAATTTTACCAGCAATGATACTCATAGGCGCTAACAGCGGAAGTGAACCATCGGCTTCTTCAACTGTTTCAAAAGCTATACCCGTTAATCCTATATCAAGTAAAGACTGTGTTAATTCAGGTTCGGCTGCTAAATGCAAGTAACAAAACAACAAATGATCCTCTCTGAGGTATTGTAAATCACCAGCAATCGGTTCTTTAACTTTAACGATCATTTCAGCTGCGCCATAGAGGCTCATTGCATCAGGCTCTATATTAACCCCTGCTTTAACATAATCTTCATCGGAAAAGCCACTCATGATCCCTGCTGTAGATTGAATGTATACTTCATTTCCAGCTCGCACTAAATCGGCTGCTGCTGCTGGTACCAATGCCACTCGACCTTCAAGTGTTTTGGTTTCTTTTGGAATACCAATTTTCATCTTTCTGCGTCCCCACAAAAGGTAATTTTGATTTAAGTTTTGATCATCAAAACCCAAGAATTAAGAATGCCTCTTTTTATTATGCGCATTCTAAACATAAGCGGCTCATTTTATCCCACTCAACCCTATGACAACAAACGATTTATCAAAACTAAGTTGGATTTGAATCAGATTTATCATTGAGTTTTTCAATCGTCATAACATATTTAATCTAATTTACAAACAAGTCAGTAAAGTATAAGATTTCAAGCTTTTAGGATTTGGAATATTTTTGATGAAACAAGAACACCACAAACTCATCATTGTTGGATCAGGACCAGCTGGTTATTCTGCAGCCGTTTATGCTGCTCGCGCCAACTTAAAACCAGTCATCATCACTGGGTTAGAACAAGGTGGTCAATTGATGACCACCACTGAAGTTGAAAATTGGCCCGGTGATCCAGGTGATTTACAAGGCCCTGAACTCATGGCTAGAATGCTTGAACATGCTGAGAAATTTGATACACAGGTCATTTTTGATTACATCAACACAGTTGATTTGAAACAAGGGCCATTTACCTTAAATGGTGATCAAGCCGTTTACACTTGTGATGCATTGATCATTGCGACCGGTGCCAGTGCCATGTATTTGGGTTTAGAGTCAGAAGAAGCCTTCAAAGGTAAAGGGGTATCAGCTTGTGCTACGTGTGACGGATTCTTTTACCGTGACCAACCAGTTGCTGTCGTTGGTGGAGGAAATACAGCTGTAGAAGAAGCTTTGTATTTATCTAACATTGCCTCGAAAGTTTATCTGGTGCACAGACGTGATGAATTACGCTCAGAAAAAATCTTACAAGACCGTTTATTTGAAAAGGCCAAGAATGGTAATGTCGAATTGGTCTGGGATCATGTGGTTGATGAAGTTTTGGGCGACAACGCTGGTGTCAATGCACTAAGGGTTAAGAGTGTGAAGGACGACAACACCCAAACCTTAGATGTACAAGGGGTTTTCATTGCAATCGGACATAAGCCTAACACGCAAATTTTTGAAGGCCAGTTAGAAATGCAACACGGGTACATTACGGTCGAATCAGGCCAACAAGGTAATGCCACTCAAACTTCTGTTGAAGGTGTATTTGCTTCTGGTGATGTGATGGATCATATTTACCGTCAAGCCATCACATCTGCCGGTTCTGGCTGTATGGCTGCATTAGATGCCGAAAGGTATTTGGATGCCAAAGAAAAAGCTTAATCGGCTCAAAACATGCGACTGTGGTTGCCATTCACAACCCACAGTCGCTGTTAATTCTATTCAAACATGATTTTGCCCTGTATAGACGGGGACACGCCTTTCCCGCAAATCAATCAAGCACTTAATGAACCTGATGGTTTGCTTTGTTTTGGTGGCGATCTATCAACCAAGCGCTTGCTACAAGCTTATTCACTCGGTATTTTCCCTTGGTATTCAACCGGTGAGCCCGTGTTGTGGTGGAGCCCAGCTAAACGCATGGTTCTTTTTCCTGAACAATTGCATGTCAGCAAAAGTTTATTGAAATTAATAAAAAAATGTAAACCAACTTTTTTTTACAATCGAAATTTCTCAACGG
>JBPOFV010000145.1:0-5735 GCA_051252335.1 Marinicella sp.
GAAAAAGGGTCGAGAAATTGAATTATCCGCAGATAAAGAAGTGATTCTGTCAGGTGGGGCGATTAACTCACCGCAGTTGTTGATGTTGTCAGGTATTGGTGATTCTGAAGAATTGGCAGTTCATGGCATTGAATGTCAACATGAGTTGCCGGGTGTGGGGAAAAACTTACAGGATCATTTAGATGTTTGTTTGGTCCAGCATTGTAGCCAGAAAATAACTTACGACACCATCAGCGAAGTGGCCTCAGGACTGAAATATTTTTTATTCAAAGAAGGTCCGGGTACATCCAATGTAGCAGAAGCCGGTGGCTTTTGGCAAAGTCCTTTGGCTGTAGATGATCGCCCAGATATGCAGTTTCATTTTGTCCCAGCCATGCTCGATGACCACGGACGAAATCGATTGGAAGGCAGTGGTTATACCTTACACATGTGTGTTCTCCGACCTGAGAGTCGAGGTCAAATCACCCTGAAGTCAGCAGACCCCAATGAGCATCCACACATTGAAGCCAATTACCTGTCGGTTGAACATGATCTGAAATTAATGGTTGAAGGCTTTAAAATTCAACGAAAAATATTTGCGGCACCAGCGTTTGATGACTATCGGGATGATGAAATATTTCCTGGCAGTGAAGTGCAAACCGATGAACAAATTATCGAATTTATTCGCCAAAAAGCTGAGTCTATTTACCATCCAATTGGAACTTGTAAGATGGGTCCAGATGCCATGGCTGTGGTGGATCATAATCTTAAAGTTCATGGTCTCGAAGGCGTACGTGTGGTTGATGCTTCAGTCATGCCGACTTTGGTTTCAGGAAATACCAATGCACCTACCATCATGATGGCCGAGAAAATCAGTGATTACATCATCAACAACACTCAATGAATGATTAGATGATACATACGTTGGTCAAAAGACTGTTGTGGGGCATTCCAGTACTTTGGTTGATTTTGACGCTGACATTTTTTTTACTCAGGGCAGCACCTGGCGGCCCTTTTGACAGTGAGCGACAACTGTCTCCAGAAGTTGAACAGTTAATTAACAGCAAGTATCAATTGGATCAACCTTTGATGTCGCAATACACGCAATACTTGAGTAACGTTTTAACTGGTGACTTAGGTCCGTCATTTCAATATTCTGATTACAGTGTTAATCAGTTGATTGGATTGGGTTTGCCCATATCTGTGCAAATAGGTTTTTGGGCGCTTATCTTGGCCTTATTTGTGGGTATTTTATTGGGCGTATTTGCCGCTTTGTATGCCAATAGATGGCCAGACTTGGTGGCTATGGTGACGGCCGTTATTGGCATCAGTGTACCCAACTTCGTGATTGCCCCCTTGTTAATTTTGTGGTTGGCAGTTTATTGGCAATGGTTACCAGTGGCCGGTTGGAATGAAGGTGCCTGGGACCATTTGATTTTGCCGGTGATAACTTTGTCGCTGCCATTTATTGCTTATATCGCTCGTTTGGTTCGCGGTTCCTTGATTGAAGAGTGGGGCAAAGATTACATACGAACAGCCCGGTCTAAAGGTCTTTCAATCCAACAAACTCTATTCAAGCATGCCCTGCGTCCTGCCATGTTACCTGTGGTCAGTTACCTGGGACCTGCTGCAGTGGGATTGATGACGGGTTCTGTGGTTATTGAACAAATATTTGGTATTCCAGGCTTGGGCCGATATTTTGTTCAAGGTGCCTTAAACCGTGATTATACGCTGGTGTTAGGCGTGGTCTTGGTGATCGGTGTCATGACCCTGTTATTCAATTTGATCGTAGACATATTGTATCGATGGATAGACCCAAGACTTAAAGCTGAGTCAGGAGCCTCACCATGATGAAGTTAAAAATCGGCTTGTTCAGTTTGGTGCTGTTGTTGGTGTTCATCGTGCTGGGTCCTATCCTCACTGACATTAACCCTGAAACCATTCATTGGGACGACATGGCGGTGCAGCCTAATCAGACCTATTGGTTTGGCACAGATGTGATGGGCCGTGACTTGTATATCAGAACATTACAAGGTGGGCAGATGTCAATGCTGGTTGCATTTGTTGCCACCTTCATCAGTGTCATCATTGGGGTGAGCTATGGTGTGATTGCTGGATATTATGGTGGCAAAGTTGATGCCGTGATGATGCGAATTGTGGATGTGCTCTATGCTTTACCATTCTTGTTTTTAGTGATCTTGCTGTTGGTGTTTTTTGGCCAAAATATATACCTGTTATTTGCTGCCATCGGCGGTTATATCTGGCTTGATATGGCTCGAATCGTCAGGGGGCAAACACAGATGCTGAAACAACAGGCCTTCATTGAGTCAGCCTATGCCATTGGGCAACAACCCATTCGGATCTTGTTACAACATATCGTGCCCAATTTACTGGGTGTGGTGATTATTTATGCCACCTTAATGATTCCGCAAGTCATTTTGATAGAATCATTTTTAAGTTTTTTGGGACTGGGAATTCAAGAACCCATGACCTCATGGGGTGCATTGGTCAGTGAAGGTGCGGAAAATATGGATTTGGCTCCTTGGTCATTATTAATTCCTGCTTTATTTTTATCATTAACATTGGTAGGATTTAACCTGCTGGGGGATGGTCTGCGAGATTACATGGATCCATCTATGAAGAACCATGATTGATTCATCTGTGCAAACTATACAACTGAATCTGTCCTTTGCTTTACTGAAAGCCTACATATGAAAGCCAATCCATTACTCAGTATCGAGAATTTAACAGTCCAGTTTAATACTGACAGTGGCAAAGTAACCGCCGTCAATCAGGCCAGTTTTTCTATAGAGAAAGGCAAAACCATGGGCTTGGTAGGTGAATCAGGTTCAGGGAAATCGGTCACATCTTTGGCCATCATGGGATTGATCCCAAACCCTCCTGGAAAAATCACTTCCGGTGCAATTCATTTTGATGGACAGGATTTGTTACAGCAAACTGAAAAGCAAATGCAACAGATCAGAGGAAATCGCATATCTATGGTTTTCCAAGAGCCTATGACTTCTCTTAATCCGGTGTTTCGAGTGGGTTATCAAGTGTCTGAAGTGTTGAGATTACACAAAAAGTTATCTAAAAAACAAGCCTTGAAAAGGACGATCGAACTGTTTGATTTGGTCGGCATTCCTGAGCCACAGCAGAGGGTCAGGTCTTATCCGCATGAACTTTCAGGGGGCCAAAAACAACGGGTGATGATCGCCATGGCCATCGCTTGTGAGCCTGAGTTATTAATCTGTGACGAACCAACCACTGCACTGGATGTAACCATTCAAAGACAGGTGTTGGAGTTGCTCCAGAAGCTACAAAAAGACTCTGGAATGAGCATGTTGTTCATCACACATGATTTGGGCGTGATTGCTGATTTGGCCGATGATGTTGCTGTGATGTATCGCAGTCAGATCGTCGAAAAAGCTTCAACAGCAGATATTTTTAATTCGGCTGCGCACCCCTACAGTAAGGGTTTGTTGGCATGTCGGCCGTTGTTGCATGGTAACCCCAAGCGCTTGTTGACAGTGTCTGATTTTATGGATGAATCAGGCCAGGAATTGGAGGTGCCTGAAGAGAAGCGTTTATCGCAAGCCAAATCGGATAAGTCTGCAAACCCAGTCCTCTTACAGGTGGATAGTTTGAAAACGTATTTTCCTATAAAGTCCGGGTTTTTTGGACGTGTAAAAAATCATGTCAAAGCAGTTGATGACATCAGTTTTACCGTAAAGAAAGGCGAAACGCTTGGTTTAGTAGGAGAATCTGGTTGTGGTAAAACCACGTTAGGCAGAACCATTCTACGTTTACAAAAAGCCACCAGTGGTTCAGTTTATTATGCGGGCCAAGACGTGTTGCAGCTAGATGCCCAATCTATGCGAAAAGTCCGCTCCAAGATGCAAATTATCTTCCAAGATCCCTATGCCTCTTTAAATCCACGCATGAGTATTGGACAAACTTTGATGGAACCCTTGAATATCCATCAATTTTCCTTGAACAAACAACAGAAGATTGACCGTGTGGTTGAGTTATTAGAACAAGTTGGGCTCAACGCAGCGGCTCTGAATCGATATCCACATGAGTTTTCCGGAGGACAAAGACAGCGGATTTCGATTGCACGAGCGTTGGCGGTTGAGCCTGAATTTATTGTTTGTGATGAATCGGTATCAGCACTCGATGTTTCGGTGCAAGCCCAAGTGTTGAATCTGCTACTTGATCTTCAAGCACAGCATAACCTCACTTACATTTTTATTTCACATGATTTATCTGTGATTAACTTTATCGCTGATCGAGTGGGTGTCATGCAAGACGGTAAGATAGTCGAAATGAACACTGCTGATGAAATATACCGCAATCCACAAAACCCATACACCCAAAAATTACTGGATGCGATTCCGAAGGGTGTGCCGAAAAATAGTTGATTCTTGTTTAAATGAAACTAGTCACGCCAGATATTCAGTACCATGCCAGTTATCTGACCTATATTAAGGAACTGGGTGATGAAGAGCGTTATCCATTTCCACTTGATTTTGATCACAGTGATTTTCCAGCGATGCTTATTAGGATTCAACAATTTGAACAAGGTGTCGATTTACCAAAAGCTTATGTGCCCAGTACAACATACTGGATGGTCGAAGGTGATGAAATCATCGGTGTTTCAAATCTACGTCATTACCTGAATGATCAACTCAAAACAGCTGGCGGTCACATCGGTCTTGGTATCAGGCCTTCATCGAGAGGTCGAAAACTCAGTGTTCAATTGTTGCAAATGACTTTGGTAAAGGCAGTAGACAAAGGCATTAATGAGGTTCATGTGCATTGTTATAAAAACAATCTGGCCTCAGCTCGTATGATTGAGGCTTGTGGTGGCGAGTTGGATTCTGAGGTGTTGGATGATGGTGTGGTGGTTTTACGTTATTTGGTTGAACCGTAATGATAAAGCCAGTTTGGTGAAATATTTGAAATGGATCACCGGGTCTCATTCTGTTAATCAAGACCTAAGTAGCTTATAGTTCTAGCTGGTTGAATGGGATGGTTCCAGTTTGCTGCCCGCCCGAGGACGACGAAGCTGGGGATTTCCTAAAGTCTTGTAGTTTTTTTATTTTCTCGTTCCCAAGCTCCAGCTTGGGAATGCAGAGGAATCATTATTTAGTAAATCAGCTTAATGCCAGTAAACTAACTTCCGTGACTCTATTATGCGAAATATACTTTGATTTAATTCAGGTGATCTTAACTATGCAATCTATATTCATCAATCAGAAACCATCATGTCATTGAGTAACTAAATTCAGTTAATAATCTCTATACATTACCAAGCTGGAGCTTGGGAACGAGGTAATAAATAGGGTTGGGTAGCCTCTTTCAGACTAGAACATCCTAACAATCGTCATTCTGTGGCAAAGACCACAGAATCTAAACATTCGACTTGTATGGTGGTATGAGCTGAAAAGGCGGATAGGTTATGCACCTGGGTTCCTGCGCTCACGGTCTACGGCATTCCAATATCGCTTCTTGTGCTTCGCCTACCAAAAGTAGGCCTTTTAAGGGAACCGCAATATTTCCATCACCTGGCCTATTCTCGGCTGGAGTGACGGTGGTTTGGGATTTGGGCAGTATTGAGAGATTGCCACAGTCGTGCCTCCTTCGCAATGACTGGAGGTTTTTAAAGGTGTTTTGGTTTTACAATGCCAGAAGGTTGGACCAGGTTTTTGTGAATCATGACTTAATCAAATAAACACCCCTCATAACAAAAAAAC
>JBPOFV010000146.1:0-5632 GCA_051252335.1 Marinicella sp.
GTTCATCAGCGTAAAAGACAACACAGTTTTAGATACCCAGCCTTAGCAGCTGCATTATTAGCTGCCATTATATTGTGGCAGCTTCCTCAAACTGACAGTAAGCAGCAGCAACAACTGTTGCAGCTGACAGAAAAAATTTCCATGATTGAATATGTGGTTCGCAATGAAGTGATAAAGCACTCTGCACCTGGATCACCGATCTTGGAAAAAATGATTTCTATGGAAAACTGGCTGGACCAATTGGATACAAACATTGCACAAACCAATGAAACCAGCCAAAAACTCGAGTTGTTGCATGCCAAGCTCGAAATTCTTGATGACCTCGTGGCTTTACATAATAAATACAAGCCGCAAGATTCAGAAACACTCATATAAACTTAAAACTTAACAGGTGAAATAATGAAATTAAGAACCGCAATACTATCCAGCTTATTTGGATTAAGCTCAGTTGTCTCAGCTGACACATCCGATGAAAATACCAAAGTCAATGTGAATGTCAATAATGGCGAAGGTAAGGTCTACATTGTCAAAGGTGTAGATGGTGTCAATGAAACCATTGAAGAATCATTCACAGTTGAACAAGGCGACGATATAGACAGCATAGTCAAAGCTATACTGGATGAACATGGGATTGAAGACAGCCCTACATCAGGGCCACATAAAATCACTAAAATGATGAATCACCATGGTAAAAACATGGTCTGGGTCCAAAAAAGTGATGATGTCAATATGAACATCAACGACGGCAAAGCCACTGTTGTGATAAAAAAAGAGAATAATGGTGAAGTTGAAGTCATCGAACAGTCATTTGATGTCGATGATCAAACAGATCTCAATGCACTCATAGATGATCTGATGGCTGAACATGGCATTGAAGCAGGTGATGCAGAAATTCACAAAAAAATCATCAAACTGGACAGGAAAGTGGCTCAAATTGACAAAGATAAACCGCGCATGGGTTTTATGGCAACGGTGAATGACCAAGGCTGGGAAATCATGTCAGTTGTGCCAGAAAGCGGTGCGGCTGATGCAGGTATGCAAAAAGGCGACATAGTTATCAGCATCGATAATCAAAGTACTGCCAAAGATGGTTTAGGCTTAACAGAATTTATTGCCATGGACCATCAATCAGGCGATGTCAGTGAAGTTTTAATTTTACGTGATGGTGAAGAACTGGCGATGAATGTGGTTGCTAAAGTCATTGATTCACCAGACATAATCATGGAAATGGATGGCAATCATAAATGGTTTTCATCTTCTGGAAATGATTTTAAATTCAAAACCGGCGATTTAAACGACATGTTCGAAGGCTTACATGTTGATGTTGAACATTTAGGTAAAATGGTTGAAGGCCTTGGTGACCATGACATCCGAGTCGTCACTACGGGTGATGCCGATGCATACTTTTTCTCAGGCAGCAAAATGAATCAGTGGCTGGGTAAGAATCATCACTTTTCTACGATTACTGAATCTCTCGGGTCATATTTTGGAACCAACCAAGGCGTATTGGTGTTAGAAGTTGATACCAATAACAAATTGGGGTTAAAAGATGGTGATGTGATTCAGTCCATAAATGGTGAAGATGTTAAATCACCCAAAGATGTGGTTAGAATCATGTCAGGCTTTAAAGCAGATGAATCTTTTGAAATAGAAATTATTCGTGAAAAAGAAACCATTTATTTAGAGTCTTGAACTTGCTATCGTATTCTGACATTTGATAGAATACGCGCACTTTGAGATTCAAAGCAATGTCAACAAAGCCCATCATGGGCTTTGTTTATTTGAAAATGTTAAATCTAAAAAGGACGCGTAGCTCAGCGGGAGAGCACCTCGTTGACATCGAGGGGGTCACTGGTTCAATCCCAGTCGTGTCCACCAACCTTATTCAGCCAATTAAACCGATTTATCATAAGCCTCTTGCAGCCATTTGATTAACTCTTGATCGACCTCTGACAAACTTGTCAATTGCACCCTGTGAGTACACATGGCTCCAAATGGACCCGAATTCCCCAAACGTTCAGTTGTATCTTTACCTTTTAGTTTCAAGCCTAAATCAATGCGTTTTTTAGTCGCAGGCTTGATCAAAGCAAATTGGTATTTCCGGATCATACTCACACTGCCTTTTTTAGGTGTTAGGGTGATGTCATCACCGAATGACATGATTGACGCGACCAATTGATCGTATATCGGTCTCAGTGACTCTTTACCGGTGTACTGTTGTGAAAGTAAATCTACAGGGTCTTGAGATGCAGCATCTGATGATTTAGATTTATGAGCCACAAAATTAGCAAAGCCATAAGTGAAATCATGTGTTGACTTTAAATAGTCAATGATCTCTTTGTGCTTTTCCAGCTTTGTTTTTTGAACCACTTTAACCCAGTGTTCCAAAGACTTACCAGTCTTCTCTTCCAAGCCTTTTTCCATCATTCACCTCTTTCTAAATAATCTCATTAATATCATACCAAGTAATGCACCTACGCAAGCCATGGCTGTTAACAATTAAAACTGCAATGTATTAAACAATTCACTCAATTTATAGTAAAAAATTAACCTGTTTCAGAATTTCTATCTAGGGCGAAAAAATTTGGTTCATCATGCTGATATTCCTTGGAGAAATATTCACTGGGGTTAAAACCTGAAAAATGATGAAATTCTTTGATGAAATGTGATTGATCTGAATACCCACATAACAATGCCACATCTGGCCAATTTATTTGCTGTTGTTGGTGAATTTGTGACAACACATCATTGAACCTCAATATACGTTGATAATATTTTGGCGTCATGCCCATGAATTTTTTAAATTGATCAATCAGGTGCTTATGAGATTTTGGGTGGTTTCGAATTATTTCCTGGTGCTGACTCATTGACTCTTTTTGTAATAGTTCTACCAGTTTTGTCAGATATACTGGTGGGGTTTTTTTCTCCTCGAATCGATTCAATAACCAAGATTCTACTAAAGCAAATTTATCGGCAGAAGTGCTTGCATTTAATATCAGATCTCGCAAATTCAGTATGTCACCTCCAAATACTTGATCAGCTGGCAAAACAAGGTCATTGAATTGTTCTATGGGCTGGTGAATGAATGGAAATGCTCCAGTTGCTTTGAACTGAACGACAAACATTTCGGAGTTTTCATGGGCAGAGATTGAAATGTATTTTTTATGCATGCCAGAAATCCAGACATGCCTAAAATCAGCATTAACCTCTAAAGTATCATTGTCATAAGTATGTCGGGTAAAACCATCCAACTCAAATAATAAAAAGATATGGCCAGTTGGTACAACCCGCTCAATTGAATGATCAGGTACAAACCCTTTGAAGTGGAAAATAGATTCTATATGCCTGCTTAATGGTGGATTCAATTCATGTGTATTAAATATCATCAATCCATTTTAACTTAAGAATAGCTCCGTCCAAAAAAAAACGGCCCAAATAAATTGGACCGTTTAATAACTATTTGAGTGTTATTTATTCAAAACCATGTTCGAAAATAACATCTGGATCCACCACACCCCAATTACCAACAGGGTGTAAAGTTGGTCCACCTGTTTTACACAGCATACCCACTGGGGCAATGTCATTCACAGCTGAACGATACCAGAACACCACATCTTCTCCGACGAGAGATTCTCCATTACCAGGTGTTCCAACCAAGTTTTCTTCATACATTTCACATTCGCCCAAGTTATTGCTTGATGGGGTATCTGAATATTCAATAAACCCACCGACAACTTTGTACTTGGTAGCCATCACATCAACTTCATGATGACCTGCACCACTAGGGTCTGTTGGGACTTCATAATCATTGACGTCACCAGCCTGTGACACGCCTGAAGCACCTGGCTCAATACGATAACCTCGGCCAGTAACACTGTCTTTAACCATCCACTGTGGGGCAGTTGGTGAGCCTTGAGTCTCTCTTAAATCAGAGAATTCAGTGTTTTGTAAAGTTTCTCCATTATTGTCAATGATAAAAACTTGATCATTATCAGTACCGTCGATATCAAAATTCATACGCCAATAGCCATGATGCCAATGAGTAGTTCCATTATTGGTACCTGAACTGTTACCGAAACCAAATCGTGGTTGAATACGACCATCTTCATGGAAAATAAATCGAGAAGAATATTTATACCAAGCAGCTGCATGGTTGGTTGTTAATACCATATAAGTGTCATATTTCTCAACTTGAACACCTGAAAAACAGTCACCAGCTGTATAACCATCTAACCCAAATGGACATGAACCTACAGGTTGAACCGTATCAGTTGATGCATCACATGTGGTAATTGCAGGATCCGTAGGGTTTTCAACGCCACCTACTCCAGTACCGCCTTTTGCTTCAATAAAATCTGAATCATCATCTTTCCAATCTCGGTAACACAAACCACCTTGGTACTGAGCAAATAACATGGGCATATGCGCTCTTTCAAACACCATGTAACCATTAAAATGCACATTTCTAATCTCTAAACTAGAACCATCAATAGATGAACTGTCACTTGGCTTCAGGAAACACATTTCCCAAACAGGGTCAACGGTAGGCCAAGCCACATACGTTTCATCCATGCCAGCGTCACAGCTAATTGTACCTGCCCACGTATATGAGCTGACTGTAAATAAAATCAGCATAATTAATAATTTTTTCATCATTTTTTCCTCTTTTTCATTGTATCAGTATCTATAACTGGGTAAGGGACTGTCTTATCAGACAACCTAACTACAGCGTGTAATATTGAAGATTTTGTTGGTGTATTTGCAAAAACATGAACACATCTTTTGCCTTTACTACAAGCTTCATCATTATTTTTATCTACAAAATTGAAACCGCCTTGTAGTTCAATAACTTCGGCTTGTTGTTCCAAGATTGCGCTGGTAACAGGGTGAGTTTTAACCAATTCAAACGCCAACAGCATTTCTTCCCTGGCTACCATTCCGTCATAATCTACAGAGTATTTCTCACTTATCAATTTATTATCTAAGCTATATATCCTAACAAAACCTTCTTGTTTTTGGTAATTATAACCTTGTTTGTAAAGATAGTTTACTAATCCATCATCCGTTTTAACTCGGTCCTTCCATTCATTGACAGTTATTTCAAGCCAATTACCGGCATCATCCAATGTAATTTTTTTAGCAGGATTGGGCACATCATGCTCTCCATAAGCTTTAAACTCGACCGCATTGACAGTTTGAACAAGTATTAATCCACATATAATTATTATTGATTTCATGGTAGCTCCACTTCTATAAAATCCATAACCATATCAACGGGTGTTGAACGGTCATAAGTTTCCCATAATGTTTTCATAAATCCACCTCTGGTTTGATCGGCAGGACCTTCTGTCCAACTGCGATTACACATTTCATTTTCTGTTTCAAAACTTTCATCGATGGCTTCTTGGCTGAGAAAATCTATATACTCTTTGCTGGCAATTTGATATTTCAAAACAGCTTCAACAGATATTGGACCTGGAACACCGGTGATTGGTATTTGATAGGTGGTGTTATCATAATTAACCACTTGCCCAGGATTAGTTGGATGTGGTGGGTATGTAATCCCCACAGGTATCATTTCTAAATTTGCAGCACCTCTAAAACCTAATGGAGGTATCCGGTTGTCTTTTGC
>JBPOFV010000147.1:0-5614 GCA_051252335.1 Marinicella sp.
GCCTTATTGGTTGTTTTTTTTCACCTAGTTCCTCAGTTTGGCCAAGCCAATTTCGCCTTGGCACCGTTGATGAGTTTTTTCGCTCAATTCGGCTATGCTGGCGTGGATGTTTTTTTTGTCATCAGTGGTTATGTTATTTGGAAATCTAGTCAGTCAAATTCAGGCAAATCAACCCCACATTTCATCTACAACCGTTTGACCAGAATCTATTTAGGTTATTGGCCCTACTTCTTGCTCTACCTGGCAGTGGTTTACTTTTTTGCCAGTGGCAAATTGAACAACGCCAACTTACTGGGCTCTTTTTTCCTGACTGAAATTGGTATTCATAAATTGTTGATTCCAATCGCTTGGACCCTCACTTATGAAATGTATTTCTATCTGTGTTTTACGGTTTTAATGCTGTTGCCTAAGAACCTGTTACCGATGATGATTAAACTGCTCATTGTATTCATTGTGTTGATCCAGGGATACCATATTCTGTTCAATGACATTTATACCCATGCCAACTTTCCATACATTGATTTCTATTTGACTTTTTTGACATCCCCTTTTTGTTTGGAATTTTTAATGGGTTGTTTGGTGGCAATCTTTTTTGAGAAAAACCGCATCAAACATCTGAAAATTCCACTTCTTCTTGCAGCTGTGGTCTTGATAGCTGGCTTGTTTTACCAACAGCAATATATCATGCCTGAAGGTCTACTGGCACAAGGCTATTACTTGCCACAAAGGGTGATGTTCTGGGGCACCGTATCCGTGTTGCTAGTAGCCTCGGTTGTTGAACTCAATAAAAGAGGTACGATTTTATTACCTAAAATGTCTCATTTATTAGGAGGCGCATCGTACAGTATTTATTTGTCACATATACCGATTATATTTCTGTTCAGCCACCTGGGTTTTGTGACATATTTCAGAAATCAGCTTAAGTTACCTGATTTGGGCTTTTTAATCATTGCCTTGTGTGTGATTATCTATAGTGTTGTGCATTATTTGTGGATTGAAAAACCGTTGATGCAAGCATCAAAATGGGTTTGGCTTAAGGTATCTACCAGGACTCAAGAATCACAAGCCTAAATATATTTATTAAACAGAATAAAATAAAACGCCGGTATAAATCCGGCGCTTTTTTAATAATTAAGTCTATTTATTTACAGTGTAGCCACCAAAACTTTGTTTCGTTCAAACTTGCTACTGATGCTGCTTTTGGCCGCTTCAATGATGTGCTCTTTTTGGCTGTCACTTAATTGTTTTTGCTCAAGGATTTCTAGCAACAAATTTGCCAGTTCAAAATCCGAACTGATTTGAGTTTTTGCTGAATGAATCATTTGATTTAAATTATCTGAAGATAATTCATACTTTAGCAAGTTACTGTATACTTTTTTCATTTCAAAATCTGATTGGATAGTTGATGCCAATTCTAAATAGGCATTGAATTCATCAGCAGACTGGTTCAATTGGCTGTTAACACTCAGTAATAATTTTGCCAGTTCAAAATCGGATTGAATATCATTGGCTAACTGAAACATGTGAATCATATTAAGACTGTTGGCAGGCTGTAATTCGATATATGACAACAACACCTTTGTTAACTCAAAGTCAGACTGTATGGTGGCAGCGGCATCAAAATACGCCTGATTTATGTCAGTTGATTGTGGTAATTGGTCTAAGAACTTCATCATGGTTTTGGCCAATTCAAAATCAGACTGAATGCTGTCAGTACTGTTGAGTAATTGCAACCATTGGGCTTCACTTTCTACGGCTTGTGTGGCGGACAATTCGGTCAGCACATGACTTAATTCAAAATCTGAACTGATGCCTTTTGTTAAGTCCATGGCTCGTTCAAGATCGGCCTCATTCAGTTCTGACAAGTTAAACAGATGGATGTAATATGTTTTTTGCACCCAATCACTTTGGATCAACTCAATTTCATCCAATACCGCATCATCTCCATGAGCTTTTTGTATTCTTTCAACCCTGGCTTCGGCATCTAATCCTGTGGTTCTGAGCACTTCAGGAATCACTTGCGCAAACCAGGCTTTGGCAGCCGCATCATAAGGTTGTTCGTCACCATCTACATAATACGTATAATTGGTTTCTGATCGATTACTTTTTATGAGCAATCTTTGTTCAGTACCATCTTCTTTAATGGTTAGATCAAACTTAGAATTTGCAGGAAATGATGTGATTTCAGATTCATCGTCATTAAACTGCAGTTCACCTTTAATCTTGGCTTTCAATTTCAGCTTTCTTTCATCATTGGTGTAGCTGATAGACATGTCTGTCAAACCATCATCACTTTCTTCAATAGTAATATGTCTGTGTGATTTTGAGGACTGCTCGCCAGCAGAATTTAGCAAGCTTGTTTTGGCAACTACGCCAGGTGCGGTAAACAACACAAAAGCCAATAAGGCAACAAAACAAATAATCCATTTTCTTCCCGTTTTTGGGGTTTGGTTGTTCATTAGGTTTTCGACTCGAAGTAAGAGGTTACTTTTTTTAGATGTCATAGCAGGTACCATTTGGGTTGAGTTAATTGATTGTTGATCTTCAGCAATAATCTTGGCATGGGTGGCCAAAGTTGACGCTAAAGCGTGTGGATTCTGAGTCCAATTCGCTGCCAGAGAGTCTGCTCTTTGTTCTGCAATTTGGTGTATGTGTTGATTGATCAGGTTATTTAATGGCTGGAAAAATGTAACCACATGGTAAATTTGACTGAATTTAAGCCATTGATAATCTCTTCTTTTGATGTGTGCTAATTCATGAGCCAAGGCTGCCTTCAATTGATCCTTGTTATTTGATCTTATAAAAGATTCAGGCATCACAACTTCGTTTTTCAATGCTATTGGCGTACTGATGTATTTACATTGAGTTAGTTTTATGGGCTTTTTAATACCCGTTTTTTTAAGTAGAGACAGCCATGTCTTGAGGACCGTTATATCTTGAATCATTGCACGTTTGTGTATCAACTGTGAAAAACGCTGATTTTGTATCAAGTATTTTGACAACAATGCAAGCACACCAAACAACCACAAAAGCAACCATGTTGGTATTGAACCGTCACCTTTTTGCCCTCTTATCATCGAGCCAGTTACCGACTCTGGAGGCTCCAAGGTGTTTTGCTGAAGAGGCTGAGTCTTGCTTTGATTGGCCTGAACCGGCTCTTTGTTGGCTGGAACTAATACTTGTTCTATGACTGGACTGCCTTCATGGGCTGTAGGCTTCGCATCAAATGCTTGTTGGTATGTCCATACCATGTTTTGTTGGCTGAATTGGTTTATCCAGCCTGAAGTTTGTAACATAGCAGTGATTAAGCCCAATACCAAGGCTGACTTCATCAACCATTCTCCCAGGCGGTCAAATCTAATAACATTGACTTTAACAGCCAGTAGAATGGCACCCAGGAGTAAGGTACTGTGTATGAAATAATTGGCCACAAATGAAAACATGGTTGGATAAATTGCTTCACTCATCATGTTGTTCCCGAGATAATAATTTTTTAATTTTTTCAATGTCATCAGCTGACACGTCTTCTTGGTCAACCAATTGATGAACCAATTCTTCAGGTTTACCATTGAACAAATGATTCAACAAATTCCCCAACATAGACGACTGTACATCCACTTCTGAAACCAAAGCAAAATATACATATTGTCTGCCTTCTTTTTCAAAGCCCACAATGTCCTTTTCTTGTAACCGTTTTAACACGGTTGCTACCGTGGTTAACGCCACAGGTTTTGATTCGTTAAGCTTGCTGTGAACTTGGCTGACGCTTTGTTTCCCTTGCTGCCACAAAACTTTCATAACAGCGATTTGTGACTGACTGAGTTTTACATTTGATGATTCGTTAGTATGTTTCATATTGAGTTAATTACTACAACTGTAGTTTATACTAATACTACATATGTAGTTTGTCAAACATTATTTAAGCTTATTACTTGTATGAACGGTTTAAAGTCCCAAGGGTTACCTATTTGATGAATGCCATCAACACAGCATTGATGCGCTTTGCCCAGCTTATCCTGAATTAAACACACCTGCACTTTGGGGCCCCGAAAAACCAGGGAAAACCGAAGCAAGGTCAGTGGCTGATAATCGATTGATCAATGCATCAGATAATACCGTGCGATAGTCTGTTGTGATGGCCAAATCTCCATCAAATAGATCTTGGGTGGCCAAACCTGGCCAATCAGTGATCACCTGACCACCATTGACCCCACCACCCATCGCAAACATCACAGAACCGTGGCCATGATCAGTTCCTAATGAAGCGTTTTCAGCCACACGCCGACCAAATTCAGTCATGGTAACCACAGTTACTTGGCCCATCATACTACCTAGGTCGGTATAAAATGCAGCCAAAGTATCCGCAAAATCTGTGGCCAATGGTGTCATGGCCGCTTCAAGTTGATCATGATGATCCCAACCGCCTGTATCCACACAAGCAACCTGCAAACCGATACCTGATTTAATTAATTGAGCCACCTGCATCATGTCTGCGCCAAAAGGAGAAGGTGGATAAACAGCATCATTTTCAACTTCAATGGCCCCAGGGTCTGCTGCCTTGAGCTCATCTACAGAAGCCAATATATTGTTTGAAGCGCCATCAATTTCAGTGGATTGATTAAATAAAGCAGTGATGGCATTCCGCAGCGGATCTTCATCAGATTCATGGGTGTTCAAATTATAGCCATCAATTGAATTCATACCAACCACCGGCTGCTGTCCTTGTAATGCCAACTGAACATGTCCAAGGCCAACACCTTGAAAAGTTGAAGCAGGTGATGATAATGTCGCCAAATAACGATTCAACCAACCATCAGAGGTATTGTAGACACCGGGTGTTCCATACTCCATAAAATCTTGAGCTTCAAAATGCGACCTTGAAGGATCGGGTGATCCCACTGCATGAACCACAGCCAAATCGCCTGCATCGTAAATGGGTTTTATGGAAGCCATGTTTGGATTGAAGCCAAAAAAACCATCCAAATCGATGGCGCCATTGGTTTGTCCTGGCTGAGCAACTGCAATGGTAGGTCGTTTGGAATAATAATTAGAATCGCCATAGGGCACCACCAAATTTAACCCGTCTGCACCGCCTCGTTGATAAACACAAACCAGCACATCATGATTGGTCTGGCCTGAACTTTGACCAAACACCAAACGTGGACTGATCAAAGGGACTGCAGCTATTCCCGAAACTTTTAAAAATTCTCTTCTTTTCATCATAGTCTCCTGATCAGCGTTGCTGAAAGTAACGAGAGGCTAACAGTGCAGCCAATACTGTGCGAGCACTGGCCAAGGCCAAGTCTAAAGGCAATGGTTCAGTTACATGAAAACCATTGGCTGCTAATTCAATCAAAGCGTCCCTGTCATTTTGATTGATTTCTATATGTATCACCTGTTCAATCATCTGATCAGTTATGGCTGCGGCTGTTCGAGCGGAACCCAACATGTCTAAGACTGGTATTTGTAAAAAGTCAGCAGCCACCAAAGGGTCTTCAATGGTATTATCATTGTCCACATTGCGACCTAATCCCAAATCGCCAAATCCAATGGCAAATCCCAAATTCCAACGATCTAACAAACTGTTGGTATTAAGCCATGCACTACTTTCATC
>JBPOFV010000148.1:0-5588 GCA_051252335.1 Marinicella sp.
GATTGAAAGCTTGCCAACAATTGGCGAGCTGGTATATCCACCAGAAAAATCCAGTTAAGTCTGTTTTTCTTCTGCAATCAAATTGATTAAATATGATTTAGCCATGGTCCATTTTTTAAATATGGTACTTTTGGGCTCGTCTTTCATCGCGGCTATTTCATCGAAAGTAAAGCCACCAAAAAATTTCAATTCGGTGATGCTGGCCAATTCTTCATCAATCAAAAACAATTTCTCTAATAATCGATCCAATTCAAGCAGCTTGAGGTCTAAATCGTCTTCTTGGACCAACTGGGTAATTTTTAACTCAGTGTCAATGCCTTGGTTTTTTTGGTTGTGGGCTTGGCGAATTAAATCAACTAAATAAAAACGCATACAACGGGCAGATAAGGAATAAAAATGATTGCGATTTTTGATCGAAATATTTTGTGATTTATTTAATTTTAAATAACACTCATGCACCAATTGTGTAGCTGACATGCTTTCATTTGGATTCAGTTTATTCAGCTGAATACTGGCCAATTGTTTTACTTTGGCATACAGTAATTCAAACAGTTCATTTAACACCACTTGATCATCCAAATCAGATTGGTTGATGAACTGAGTCACATTGTCTATATTGATTTGCATGATAATAAAGCAGTAATAAAAAGATTATTTTAGCCAATCACTGTGATGATAACCACGTTTGAGGGTAATATTTTTATATTCAAATTCAGTAGTGTGAAGTGGTTATCAAGTTCAGAAAATTTTTTTGCGCTAATTAAAACAAAGACATGTAGAATAGTGGAATTATTTAATCTTATAGTATTTGATTGTATATGTTGCATAAAGAACTTAATAGACAAGTTGTTTCATCATTAAGAAAATGTGACTTGTTCTCTGCCATGCAAGTTGAACAGTTTGAGCAAGTCTTGGGATTTTCCGATTTGTTACATATTCAAACAGATCAAATGATCTTTCAACAAGGTATGGATTTAACGCATATCTATTATGTTTATGATGGCGCAATTAAATTGATTAGAGGGTCACTCAAGGGAGATGAGAAAATCATAGAAGTAACTTTTGCTGGGCGGACATTTGCAGAAGGGGTGTTGTTTTCAGGAGCGCCCAAATACCCAGTTACAGCAACAGCTTTAAAACCATCTGTTCTTGTCAGTATCAAAGCACAACCATTTCTTAAGTTGCTAAATAGTTCCTCTGACCTATGTATCAATATGTTAGCTCATTTATCTAAGAGACTACATTGGATGGTAAAAGAGTTGGATAAACAGACTTTGCACAATGCGTCTTTCCGCGTTATTGATTATTTTTTAACACAAGTTGATGAAGGTGTTGAAAGTGAGTTTAATTTGAAACTATCTGTGCCCAAAAGAGACATTGCATCCAGATTGTCGATCAAACCAGAAACATTCTCAAGAGCGTTGAAATCACTAGAAAACAAAGCGCTCATTGAAGTCAGGGAAAAGAAAATAATTTTAAAAAATGTAACACAATTACGTTCATTGTTGGAAAGTGAAGCTTTATGAGAATGAAGTGTTTTCCAATAAAAAAAAGCGCTGCCCTCGAAGGAAGTACAGCGCTTTAAGTTTTAAATGTTTATTCTCATCGGCTTAAACCCTTCCCATCCCTGGGCATTTCAAGCCAATATAATAATTAATAAACATCCTCCACTGTGTTGTGAATGTTAAATTTACCGGTTGGGGTAATTAAACGTTCATCTTTGATTACATGTTTCAGTTTACGGGTCTTGTCATCAACCACCACAATGGCTGATTTTTGATCTTTACCATTCCAAACAGAGAACCAAACTTCGTCGCCATGCATGTTGTATTCAGGTTGTACCACACGTTTAGCACCTTCACCTAAGTCTGCCCATTTTGCAATGGGTAGCACTTCAAAACCTGCATCTAAGTCTTCAATATTATAGACTGCAACACTTTGTGAGATGGCAGGGTCAGGGTTCAACGGGGAGTCAACCCATAAGTTTTTAGACTTAGGGTGGGATTTAACAAACAAAGACCCACCACCTTGGCCATGCAATGTTCTGACTACTTTCCAGGCGCTGTCTTTATGATTCTCAGGGTCAGTTCCAAGGAATGTGATTTTGTCATTACCTAATGCACTGGTGATCCAAACCGGTCCAAATTCTGGATCTTCAACATTGGCACCACGACCTGGATGTGGAATCTTATCGACATCAGTTAAAGCAACTAATTTACGGTCTTTAGAGTCTATCACAGCTATCTTGTTAGATTGATTGGCTGCTGTTAAGAAATACCTCTTGCTACGATCCCAACCACCATCATGCAAGAATCGAGCTGCATCGATAGTTGTCACAGACAGGTTTTCAATGTCTGAATAATTCACCAATAATATTTTGCCGGTCTCTTTTACATTTACAATAAATTCTGGATGTTGATGTGATGCAACAATGGCAGCCACCCGAGGTTCTGGATGGTACTCTTGAGTATCAACAGTCATGCCGCGAGTTGAAACAATACGTTTTGGTTCTAAAGTATCACCTTCCATGATTGTGTACTGAGGAGGCCAGTATGAGCCAGCAATGGCATACTTGTCTTCATACCCATGGTATTTTGAAGTCTCTACAGATCGGGCTTCTAAGCCAACTTTAATGGTGGCAACAATTTGCGGCGGATCCATGTACATATCGATCATGTCAACTTTTGCATCTCTACCAATCGTATACGCATATCGACCTGAAGCCGATGGTCTGGTAATGTGCACGGCATAGCCAGTTTTTAATATACTAACTATTTCTTTGGTATCACCATCGATCAGTGCCATTTCACCAGAGTCACGTAATGTTACCGCAAAAAAGTTATTAACATTTCTGTTGTGTTGTTTGGTCTTGGGTCGGTCTTCTGGTTTTACAAAGAGCTGCCAGGAGTCCATCATTTCTTTCATGCCCCACTGAGGTGGCTCGGGTGGTTCATGTTGTAAAAACTTTGCTAAAGTATCAATTTCTTGCTCTGTAAAATCACCCGATGTACCCCAGTTTGGCATGCCAGCAGGCGATCCATAAGTGATTAATGTTTTCAGGTAATCTGTACCTTTTTCACGGGTAATGTCAGTGGTTAAAGGTTTACCAGTGGCACCTTTACGTAACACACCATGACAACCAGCACAGCGTTCAAAATAAATTTTAGTAGCAAAGGCAAATTCATCTTTACTCATGGCAGGGCCATCTGAATCTATCATTTGAACTGTGTCCTCAGGATTAATTCCTGAAGGCGCACCTTGGTATCCAGCTTCTGATTTTGAAGTGACAGGGTGGTCAGCAGCAGCACCTGATGGTACAGAGGCTTCCTTATTTCTGGCCGCCATGACTTCTGCAGAGCTGACCTGAAATCCTTCATTACCCCAACTGTGCATGACATAAGTAACTACATTGGCCACATCCTCATCACTTAAGTATGACAAATTCGGCATCACAGCATTGTATTTTATTCCATTGACTGTGATTTCACCTGATAAACCACCAATAACTGTCTGAATGGCACGTTCCTTGTCTGCTAATAGAAAGTCTGATTCTGCCAGTGGTGGGAATGCTCCAGCTAAGCCTTGACCATTGGGTTGGTGACAGGCTGTGCAGTAAGTTTGGTACACTTTTTCACCTGCTGTAACCTGACTGGCTAGATCTGTGGTACCCGATTTCATTTCAGCTTTGTGTTCTGCCAAAGGATCTTTAGCAGCCGTTTGTTCGGCTGCACAAGCACTGATACCGGTAAAAATCCCTAGAATTAGGGCTGCGTTTAATATTTTACGCTTTATGGTTTTCATGGTTAACTCCTAGTACTTAGTAACGTTTGTTTGGGTTCTTTGTTTATAATACACAGCCAGAACCAGGCTAAAACTCTCGTGGCATAATTTATGATTAATGCGCTTATTTGTAATTGATGTAAGTCAATTGTTTGATTAGATTTACAGTCATTTTTTATTTCAGAATTATTCAACATTGATTTCCCTACCATTCAATGGTGTAAGATAATTTTGCATGTCTGGATGCCTGAGTCATGGCTTCGATTATTTGATCAGTGGCATCAAAGTTCCTGACTTGTTGCCACAACCAATATTTTTTGTTGGTTAAATTAAAGACCCCTAAAGAGAGGTAACTGTTATCTGTAATCTGGTATCCAGCGGTTAAATCATAAGTGGCATATCCAGGTGAATTAAACAATTCATTATCTACATCATCCACATGGTTTTGAGCTTGACTGAAAACGCCAAACAAGCCGGCATGCCATTTTGTATTGCTTGATTGCCAACGCAAGTTTGCTGTGGCTTTGGGTGGAGATATGTGATTCAGTGGCTGGTTGGTGTTGTTGTTTTCGCCACGAGTCCAGGCTAACGACCAAGATGTTGACCATTGTTCATTGATATCCCAATGGTAATCAAATTCAGCACCATAAATGGTGGCATCTTCAATGTTTCTTGATTGAAATATCAAAGCATCGGTGTCTGGGTCAATACCAATTAAGTCACGACTGATGATCAAGTCTTGGTAGTCATTGTAAAATATGTTGAAACTGACTTGTTGTGAACCCCCATCGTACCGAAACCCGAGTTCAAAACCATTAGAAGTTTCAGATTTGAGGTTTGGGTTAGGAATCGCTTGGTAATTAAATAAAGCCAAATTGAAGCCAATGTTTACATCATCATAGGGTGGTGCTCTGAACCCACGAACATATTGTGCATAGAGATTGATGGCATCGTTGACATCATACATAAGGCCTAATTTTGGTGAAAAATCTGAAGCAGTAATGGCAACCACTTCGGCATCACCCGCACCGTTATCAAATAAGTTATCCCGATTGGGTGACAGATCATAATAATCAAATCGAAGGGCAGGGATCCAAGTCCAATTTGAGTTATTGAAAGTGATTTCATCATGGATGAAAACACCCACTTCTTGGACTTTGGTTTTGGGGAAATCTCTTAATGGAAAATTTTCACCTAATACAACATGAGTGGTAGCACCCGTGATTAAATTAGTTTCTGCAGCATCACGAGACTCTTCAACATCTGATTGAGTCCATTCCAAGCCATAGATCAAATGATGCTGGGCGTTGTCGGTAGTCATTGATTTTATGAAATTCAATTCCAGTCCGGTACGACTGCTGTCAAAGTTAAATTGTCTGAATTGAAACAGTGGAGTGCCCCTTCTAGAAAAACGATTTTCGTATGTATCTTGTTGAAACGCTGTGTTGGCCAGATAAAACACAGATTTGCCTTCGTCTGCAAAAGAGCCATTAAGTAAAAATTTATAATCTAAGCTGACTTTGTGCTCTGAAGACTCATCGTTTCCACTTAATGCAGTGGTACGACTGAATCGTCCTTGTCCGATGAAAGAATTGATTTGAGTGAATTGATCTTTTTGGTTGGCTAAAACAGCAAAAGTTAAAGCTCCACTGTTGGATGTATCCATTTTCCATTTACCAAAAAATGATTGTTCATCCCAATCCGCGGTATCTTTGGCAGAATCAGCATTTTCATTGACCACACCTTTTCCATCTCTTTGGGAAGCAGAAAGTAACAGGCCATTATGGCCAAAACTCCATGCGCTGCTG
>JBPOFV010000149.1:0-5579 GCA_051252335.1 Marinicella sp.
ATTTAATATTTATGGTGATTAAATGGAAAAGGACTTTTATGTTTACATCATGGCATCTAAAAAGAATGGCACTTTATATGTTGGTGTTACTTCGGATTTAGTCAGTAGGGTTTGGCAACATAAAGAAAACCAAGTGGATAGCTTTACCAAAAAACATGACGTTCATCATTTGGTGCATTTTGAACAATTTTCAGATGCCATGAGTGCTATAGCAAGAGAAAAAAGGTTAAAGGCTTGGAAGAGAGGTTGGAAACTTGATTTGATAGAAAAAGACAATCCGTTTTGGCATGATTTGTATCAAGAGATTATTTAGATCGTAGCTTAATTTATCATTGTTCCGAGTTTGAAGCACCTGCACCCTGGATCCTGCGGTCAAGCCGCAGGATGACGTGTGTTTTGAGGAGTTCAGATTTAATTACATGTTTGGACATTCACCAAATCAACAAAATTTTGTTCGCTTAATGTACCTATTTTGGGTATCCACAGAATCCAGGTGGAATGAGCTTCAAGTTTTTGCAGGTGGGATTGATTGAGGTTGGTATGACGATCTACTTCAACCAGCCGTCGTTCTGTGGCTTGACCACAGAATCCAGGTGGAATGAACTTAAAGTTCTGGCCAACTGTCATGTTATCAATAAACTTTATTTTAGTGGTTTTCTATAACATTCATCTGACTACTTCATCATACGAACAGGGCCATTCCCAAGCATTAATGATCAACATCCTGGATCCTGCGGTCAAGCCGCAGGATGACGTGTGTTTTGAGGAGTTCAGATTTAATTATATGTTTGGTCATTCACCTAACCAACAAAATTTTGTTCGCTTAATGTTCCTATTTTGGGTATCCACAGAATCCAGATAGAATGAACTTCAAGTTTTTGCAGGTGGGTTTGATTGAGGTTGATATGACGATCTACTTCAACCAGCTGTCGTTCTGTGGCTTGACCACAGAATCCAGGTGGAATGATCTTCAAGTTCTGGCCAACTGTCATGTTATCAATAATCTTTATTTTAGTGGTTTTCTATAACATTCAGCTGACTACTTCATCATACGAACAGGGCCATTCCCAAGCATTAAAGATCAACATCCTGGATCCCGCGGTCAAGCCGTGGGATGACGAGTTGTTTTAACTGATAATGATAAAAATACCCCAACCTAAGTGCCAGTGGCTGGTTGATGGGTCATTGTAAAGAGAGTCTTTGAATGGGCATTGTTCATCAACACCAATATCTATACACTGAAAATGTGATGGGCGGAGCCCATCCTACAACAACCAATGATCAACACTCAATGATATTTACCGCTAACCCCCCACGGGATGTTTCTTTGTAGTGTTCTTTCATGTCATCACCGGTTTCTTTCATGGTTTTGATGACTTTGTCCAATGACACTGTGTGGGTGCCGTCATTGCGATCAGCCATACGAACAGCGTTGATGGACTTGATGGAACCCATGGCATTGCGTTCGATACAGGGGATTTGTACCAAACCACCAATCGGGTCACAGGTCAGGCCGAGGTTATGTTCCATCGCTATCTCTGCGGCATTTTCGACTTCATCAGGTGTCAAGTGTAAGGCTGCAGCCAAACCTGCAGCAGCCATGGATGAGGCGACTCCTACTTCGCCCTGACAACCCACCTCAGCCCCTGAAATCGAGGCTTTGGTTTTGTAGAGTATGCCCACAGCAGCTGCGGTCATCAGGAAATCCCGGATGCCTTGTTGGTTGGCACCAGGAATGAACTCTTTGTAGTAATGTAATACAGCTGGAATGATGCCAGCTGCACCATTGGTCGGTGCGGTTACCACACGACCACCAGCGGCATTTTCTTCACTGACCGCCAGTGCATACATGTTGACCCAGTCCAAAATAATGAGCGGATCAGATAAATCTTTCTCTGAGTGTAAATCCAAATCACGGAAAATCTTCGGGGCGCGTCTGCCCACTTTAAGACCACCAGGTAGAACACCATCGGCTTTGATTCCGCGTTGAACACATGATTCCATGGCTTGCCAGATGGTATCTAATTGTTGATCAATTTCATTTTTGGTGTGCCAAGTCAATTCATTGGCATACATGATTTGCGCAATGGTCATTTGATGTTCATGGCACAAATCTATCAATTCATCACCCGAAGTGAACGGGTAGGGTAAGTCAGAATCATCTTCCATGATGTGTTCTTTTGCCAAATGACTGTGGGCCAAAATAAAACCACCGCCCACTGAGTAATAGGCTTTGCGTAATAATTCATTGCCTTCTTTATCCAGTGCTGTGAATTGCATGCCATTGGAGTGCAGGGGCAGTTTTTTGCGTTTGTGCCACACCAAGTGTTTTTTATTGTTAAATGCCAGCGTAAGGGTTTCTGTAGCTGTGATTTGCCCTGATTTTTCTACCTGATCTAACAAACTTTCAATGCTGTCTGGATCAACTTTGTCAGGTTCTTCACCCAATAATCCAAGGATAATGGCTTTATCTGTACCATGGCCGCGACCGGTGTGGCTGAGTGAGCCATACAGTTCAGTTTTGATGGAATGAACACGGCTTCCAAGGTTGTGCGATTCAACTTGAGAAATAAACATATTGGCCGCACGCATGGGGCCAACTGTGTGTGAACTTGATGGGCCAATGCCAATTTTAAAGAGATCAAAAACGCTGACTGCCATGATAAACTACACGCATGAAAAAATTGAAATTATACAGCAGAATTGAGTGCCCGTTGTGTGAGTATGCAGAAGAGTTATTAGTGAATGCTGGGATTGCTTACGATGAAGTTGATATTGATGACTCTGAAGAGTTGATCAAAACTTATCACATTCGAATTCCAGTCATTTCTAATGGCCTTAATGAAATTAATTGGCCCTTTACAGTTGAACAGGCTGAGAGCCTACTCAAGGAGTTTTAAAATGGCTAAAGCCAAATCGGAATTTGTCTGTAATTTATGTGGCCATTCAAGCAGTAAATGGTCAGGCCAATGCAGCGCATGTAAGGAATGGAATTGTATCGATGAAATCAAAATACAAGCCACCACTGGTGTCAGTAAGGTCAATCGATATGCCAATTACTCCGGTGATAATCGGATCCAAAAACTGGGTAAAATCAGCACTGAGCAACAACGCAGAACATCATCGCATATCAAGGAATTGGATCGTGTTTTGGGCGGTGGCATTGTCCCAGGCTCTGTGATTCTCTTAGGAGGTGATCCGGGTATCGGTAAATCAACCTTGATGCTACAAGTTTCAGCGCAAATATCAGAAGTCGTCACGCCATTGTATGTGACGGGTGAAGAATCTTTGTCACAAATTGCTATGCGGGCTACACGCTTGGGTCTCAGAGCTGATGATTTAGACTGCATGGCTGAAACCTCAGTTGAAGCGATCATTGCCACCACACTGCAGAAAAAACCTGATTTGGTGGTGATTGATTCAATCCAAACCTTATTCAGTGAACAATTAACCGCTATTCCCGGATCAGTTTCACAAGTTAAAGAAGCCGCTGCACAATTGGTCAGAATGGCTAAACAGAGCAAAATCACAGTCATTTTAGTGGGTCATGTGACCAAAGATGGTGCCATAGCTGGGCCAAGAATGTTGGAGCACATGGTAGATACCGTATTGTATTTTGAGTCCGATGGAAACAGCCGATATCGCGTGTTACGTGCTTTGAAAAACCGTTTTGGTGCGGTCAACGAGATTGGCGTGTTCGCCATGACCGAAACCGGTGTTAAAGAGGTGGAAAACCCATCGGCTATTTTCTTGAGTGAAAGGCAGGCTGATAAAGCTGGCTCTGTGGTGATGTGCACCCGTGAAGGCACCAGACCTTTGTTGGTTGAGATTCAAGCCTTAGTCGACCAAAGCCCATTAGGTAATCCAAGGCGTTTGTCGGTGGGGTTGGAACACAATCGCCTGGCCATGTTGTTGGCTGTGTTACACCGCATGTGTCACTTGGCCATACATGATCACGATGTGTTCTTGAATGCAGTTGGTGGCATGAAAATCACCGAAACTGCGGCCGATTTAGCCATCATTATCGCCATCATTTCTAGTTTTAAAAACAGATACTTACCAGCTGGAACCATTGTGTTTGGTGAAGTTGGATTAACTGGTGAGGTTCGCCCAGTACACAACGGCGAAGATCGCTTAAAAGAAGCCGCCAACCACGGTTTTAAAACCGCCATCATCCCCAAAGGCAATGCCGGGAAGTGGGTCAAAGATTTGAACATCAAAATCATCACCGTTGAGCAGGTGAGTGAAGTGGTTGATTTGGTATGAATATTAATAATTCATTGTTGTCATCCTGAATGGAGCGAAGCGGAATTGAAGGATCTCCTAAAGCTGGGTTGTGATTTACCCTTCAAATCGCATGAGCTTTAGGAGATTGCCTCTTCGTAAGGGTTAAGCCCATCCTACGATACTGCAATATGGGATCTATGAATTTTCAATTCCAGAATCCCCAACTGTTGGCGACAAGCTCAGTGACCTGAATTCAATTCGATTGAGAACTTAAGCACAGTCGATTCATATCCATTTGTTGAAGTGCTCAATTTAATCTCGTTCCTCAAGCTCCAATTCCTTAATGGGCCTAGTTTTGGTTGGAATGTATTGGGGTTTTAATATATTTGGTGATTCAACTGACATAGTTGAGAGTAAGGTTTGAAAATCACACCGTCATTGCGAGAAGCCCCAGCGACGTGGCAATCTTATGAATTTGCCGTGTTTGTATTGCTGGTTGAGATCACGGGTGGGCCAATGCAGATTGCCACGTCGTTCCTCCTCGCAATGACATACAGTTTTTATGCGGCCAACAAAGCCATTCCAGCCCATCCTGCGATACTTCCTAAGGTTATGTTGGAGCTTGGGAACTACGAAAAGCATTCGTGTACATCTATCCGCCCATAACCGGATATATGGACAGCTCAAATTTCATACTTTGTGATAAATCAATGGCTTATGCTAAAATCACGATTTTTAAAATGTACTAAAAGAAGCCTATATGACTTTATATAGCACAAATGCACATATAATAAATTATTACATTTATTGAGATCATCATGAAGTTTATTATTCTATCACTGTTATTTTCATCCAATATTGCTTTGGGGTGTTTTGCCCCAAGTAGTGATTACTTTATGAATCCCGATCGCATGTACATTCTTTCTGATGCGGTTGTCATAGCTAAGGCTATTGAGCATATTCCGGGCAATGAGGAAGAATTTGAGCGTGACAAGCACAGATTCGAAGTGGTTCGTTACCTAGACGAAGAGCTAGGAAAGCATAAAGACTCCCCTAAAAACTTCACTCGGGTATCTTGGCCAGAAAAAAGTGAGGCAAGCAATTTCAACAACCATGAGGATATGGAGTTCTGGGCTGACTCATTCGCCGGAAACTCAATTATGCCTGGTGATTGTGGTGCTTACGGTTACTATGAAATTGGCAAAGAATATTTGATATTCATGCAGTTAATGCACCCTAAAGCTCAGGAGCCAATCACCAGCGAAGATGATAAATGGCTTAAGCTAGTTGAATATATCGCTCAGAAATATAAATTAATGTAACAAAGCAAATCACTCGGAACGTTTTAAAGC
>JBPOFV010000150.1:0-5546 GCA_051252335.1 Marinicella sp.
TTCTACAGCACATGATGATTTTGCTTTACAGGCTTTTGATTTATCGGCTACCGACTACTTGCTTAAACCTTTGTCGATTGAACGATTAAAACAAGCCATGGATAAGGTTGGATTTAGTTGTAATGATGATAAAATACGCGCTAAACGAGGGAATGATGTGATCATGATCTCTGCCAATGACATCATTTGTCTATTGGCTGAGGACAAGTATGTCACTGCCCACCTGAATGACCAAAATATACTGTTGGACCAGTCGCTGGCAGAGATTGAACAAGAATATGCCATGTTTCTCAGGATCCACCGAAATGCTTTGATCAACAAAAATTTTTTAAAAGGCATACATACCAGGCCAGGTCAATCAACATTGGCAATTTTGGAGCACACTGAAATTCAACCCACTATCAGCAGAAGGCAGCTTTCTGCAGTTAAAAAAATACTCAAGGAATTATGAATAAAATCATCACCATCGCAACCCGTGAATCAGCTTTGGCATTATGGCAAAGTAAGTACGTGGCAAGCATCATTGAAGAAAAAACACCTTTTAAAACTCAATTGTTGCCGATGACTACGGAAGGTGATCAGCGCTTGGAAGTGACACTGAATAAAATAGGCGGCAAAGGTTTATTTTTAAAAGAATTGGAACAAGCCATGTTGGCCGGAGAAGCCGATATTGCCGTTCATTCTATGAAAGATGTACCTGCAGATTTACCTGCAGAGTTTCAGATTTGTGCCGTATTTCCACGAGCCGATGAAAGTGATGCATTTGTTTCTAATCAGTACCACCAATTAGCTGATTTACCACAAGGTGCTGTGGTCGGGACCTCAAGTCTCCGACGCCAAGCACAACTGTTGTCATTACGCCCAGATTTGGACATTCAGCCACTCAGAGGCAATGTTAATAGCCGCTTACAAAAACTTGATGATGGATTGTATGATGCCATCATCTTGGCTTCTGCTGGCTTAATCAGATTGGGGTTTGATGAGCGCATTAAAAGTCGTTTAACCAGTCCAGAATGGTTGCCTGCGGTTGCTCAAGGAGCAGTGGGCATTGAGTGTTTACAAAAAAATACCGAGCTGGCTGATGTGTTGAAGGTCTTGGCCGATGAAAAAACCTGGCAATGTGTACGTGCAGAACGGGCTCTAAATTTAAAGCTCAATGGATCCTGTTCAGTAGCGATCGGAGCCAAGGCGACCTATCATTTAGATGATACCATCGCTTTAACTGCGGGTGTTTTTAGCCCTGATGGTAAACAGTCAATCACCGCCAAACAACAAGGCTATGACCCTGTTCAATTGGGTGAATATGTGGGCGATGATTTGTTAGAGCAAGGCGCCAAAGATATCTTGGCATTGGGTGAATGATTTCAATGCCCACAGTCATCATTACTCGACCCAAAACTGCAATAGAACATACTGCCCAGTTCTATAAAAGAGCCGGTTTGAATGTTTTTAAAGCGCCATGTTTTGACATTAAAACCAACGTTTCGGTTAAACCCCAATGGCTGAGTGCTGCAGCCGATATTTGGATTATTCTCAGCGTTCATGCATTGGAACATGCGTTGTTGATTGCACCAGATTGGCAACCAAGTTCAACGACCCAAGTGATAGCGGTTGGCCCAGCGGTTAAGAAAGCTTGGCGCAAACATTTTGACCATCAGATCACATCCCACACTTTGATGAATTCAGAAGGAGTGATTGAACTATTGCAACAACTCAAGCCCAATTCAGTGAAGATTATAACCACCGGTGATGGTCGAGATTTAATCAAACGTTATTGCATGCAAGCCCACATCAGTTATGCCCAAATCAATTCATACCAAAGGATTCCGCTGGCCATAGATCTAATTGAAATGCAGGCATTGTATGAAAATGAAACACATAAGCCGGTTATTTTAACTGCCACCAGCAGCGGCATTTTGTCTCAATTCATGCTGCAGTTAGCAGATGAACTCTCTGCAAAGGTATTGGCTCAACCCATTGTTGTCGGTGCCCAAAGGATTGCAGATTTAGCAAAAGAGCTGGGTTTTGGTGATATTCGTTTGGCCGACAGTCCGAGTGATGAGGCGATGTGCGAAGTAGTCAATAAAATAGTACAAATAAATAAAGTCACAACATAGTTATAGGTCTTCCTTTTTGAATCAATGCAATTAGAGTCTTTAATCAGCCCAATATCTGCTAATCTTGAGAACCAAATGAGTGAGTTGAAAGGGCATACCCTTTAAAACACAAAATCAGTGGGGTTGGCTCGGTTCCATTCGGTTTGGGTGACCAGGTATTCATCTTCAATTAATCGAAAAGTCACGATAAATTTAACCATATCACCACGGAAACTTGGCAACTCGGTCAAACTGAAGTCAGTGCCAGCCATGGCAACCACCACTTCAACTTCTGCTTGTTCTACGCCGTCATCTAACCAATCAATGCGTTTAATCGCTTGATGAATATGAACGCTTTTTTGGCGCATCAGACGCAAGCGCAACAATCTTTCGGCATCTTTTTTATTCCAGCCCCGTTGGGCACTTTTAAAATCCTCGCTGACATATTCAAAAAAGTCATCCAGACTTTTGGCTTCGATGGCTGTTTCCATGCTTGCCAGTGTATTGAGCAAATGTGTTTTCTTATCAATCGGCGGTTTTTCAGAACAGCCTGGTATGAATAGAGAAAGGCAGCAGATTAATAAGAATGGTTTGGTTTTATTCATCAGTAGAATCACTAAAAAGGAATTTTAAAATACTGATTCACATTGTATCATGTCTATGAGGGTGCAAATAGTCAGCATGATTTTTGTAATTTATGCTTATCTGCAGGGGTCATTAAAGTATGATCGGGCAATTTTTGTTCGGTTTAATTCGAAAAAAGAGGCGTGTTGAAATGAAACAAAATCTTATTTTTGGCCTTGCAGTGTTGCTGATTAGTAACTTGTTAATGGCACAGTCACAAAATGACATCAAACCAGCAGATGATGAAAGCTCTAATGAGCGCAATAGTGAATTGTTGGACCAATTAACTCAACCAGCAGATGATGCCACGAGTGTTAAAGTCATCGTTCAAAAAAAGCAAACGATCGAAGAATATCGACAAAGGGGTGAATTGGTGTTGGTGAAAGTGATTCCAAACGAAGGTGTTCCCTATTTTATTGATCCATTAGAGCGAGATAAGTTACAAGGATCAGGTCGCGATTTAATCAATTCAGGTGTTAAACCTGTGCGTTGGGTATTGAAGGAGTTTTAACTAAATGACAGTCAGGCAGAAGTTTGTGGGACTACTTTTTGTGGTGCCTGCATTGGTGGTGTTGTGGGCACAATATTGGCAACCAGCATGGTGGGCATTCATAGTAATTGGGCCATTGGCACTATTGGGGCTGTATGACATGTACCAACCCAAAAAAACCATTTTACGATTGTATCCTGTGATTGGACATTTTCGATATATACTCGAATCATTCAGGGTAGAAATTCAACAATATTTCATTGAGTCTGATTTAAACGGAGCGCCGGTGCCGCGTGAATTTCGTTCCTTGGTTTATCAACGTGCCAAAGGACAAAAAGACACACGTCCATTTGGTACCATCATGGATGTCAATCAGGACGGCTATGAATGGATCAATCATTCAGTTGCGCCCTCACATATTGGAGTACATGAGTTACAGGTTAAATTTGGTGGATCTGATTGTAAACAACCTTATGAAGGCAAGCCCCTAAATATCTCGGCCATGAGTTATGGTTCTTTAAGTAAAAATGCGATTGAAGCATTGAACCTCGGGGCCAAAAAAGGTGGTTTTGCACATAATACTGGCGAAGGTGGAATCAGTCCATATCATTTGAAGCACGGTGGAGATTTGATCTTTCAATTTGGCACAGGCTATTTTGGCTGTCGCAATGCTGAAGGTAATTTTGATGCAAAGTTATTCAAACAGAAAGCGTCTTTGGATCAAGTTAAGATGATTGAAATCAAATTATCACAAGGGGCCAAACCAGGCCATGGTGGTATTTTGCCAGCGGTTAAATTGACTGAAGAAATCGCTGAAATCAGGCATGTTCCAATGGGTCAGGATGTGCTTTCACCACCAAACCATTCGGCGTTTAACTCACCCAAGGAGTTGTTGTTGTTTGTGCAACAATTGCGAGAGTTATCTGCTGGTAAACCCATCGGATTTAAAATGTGTTTGGGTAAACGAAGTGAGTTCTTGGGAATCTGTAAAGCCATGGTTGAAATGGGCATAAAACCTGATTTCATTACTATTGATGGCAGCGAAGGTGGAACCGGTGCGGCGCCAATTGAATTCACCAATTCAGTGGGCACACCTTTAAAAGATGCATTGATCACAGTTAATAACGCCTTAATTGGAACCGGTCTGCGTAATGAGATTCGTTTGATTGCTTCAGGCAAAGTCATATCTGCCTTTCATTTAATCAAAGCATTGGCCTTGGGTGCTGACACGGTCAATTCGGCACGAGGCATGATGTTTGCCTTAGGTTGTATTCAATCCAGGGCTTGTAATACCGATCATTGCCCGACTGGTATTGCCACTCAAGATCCAGCCAGAGTCGTGGGTTTAGTAGTCAGTGACAAAAGCCAACGAGTGTCAAGATACCACACTCAAATGATGAAAAACATGGCTGAACTTTTAGGTGCTGCAGGTGTGAAATCACTCTCTGAACTTAGACCCAGCCATATCATGCACCGGGTTCAAGGAACTGAAGTTAAGTCCTATGAAGAAATGTTTCCTACTTTGGCAAAAGGGGCACTGTTTGAGGAAGCCACTCGACCAGAATCCTGGGCGGCAGATTGGCACATGGCTCAAGCTGATCAATGGTGAAGTGCAATCTGCTGTGCAATGAGCTATTATTAAAAATATTCAATTACTGACACACCTATGACATTAACTAAAAAGATCATTATTTTTATGGTGCTTGGCGCGATTGTCGGGCTGACTCTCAACCTGACTGAATGGAATGCGAATCCTGTTGTTGATAAATATTTAGTCAATGGGTTATTTTATGTTGTTGGCCAATTATTCATTCTGGCATTAAAAATGCTGGTTGTGCCATTGGTTTTCGTTTCATTATTCTGTGGCACCACAGCACTGCGAGATCCGGCCATGCTAGGCTCCATTGGTGGCAGAACTTTGGCGTTTTATTTAATGACCACGGCGATCGCTTTGGGAATTGCATTGACTTTTGCATTGTTGATTGGCGTTGGCATGGGGGCTGATATTTCAACCAATCCTGGTTATGTGGCCAAAGAAGGTAAAACATTTATTGAAGTTCTGTTAAGCCTTATTGATAATCCAATTAAAGCCATGGCTGAAGGGAATCTATTGGCAGTGATTGTGTTTGCTATTTTGTTAGGTTTGAGTGCTACCATGGCAGGTAAAGCCGGCGAACAGGTGATAGACTTTTTCAAATCTTTCAATGAAGTGATCATGAAATTGGTAATGTTGATCATGCATTTTGCACCTTATGCAGTATTTGCTATATTAGCGAAAGTTCTTTCAGAGTTGGGTTTGGATGCGGTTAAATCACTGGCCGGCTATTTCTTTACTG
>JBPOFV010000151.1:0-5535 GCA_051252335.1 Marinicella sp.
TTGGCGATTTTTCATAGCCACTTTCTTCAAGTTCAACACCATTAATCTTGATCGACTCCAGGGTTAAATCGACCCCATTTAAAAATAGATTGTGTGATTGGGTGTCTGTATTTTTGACGAAATTAATTCTTGCTTTCACCAAGGTGAAATCAGGCTCCACCATAAAAGCTAAATCCACTGAACGAATCCAATAATTGGGCGCTTGATAATCTTTTCTGAGAATAATCTGTTTTTGTGAACTCATGTTTTCTGTCATCACTTAATTGGTTTATTTTAGTCTAACAATGGAAAATAAATGGTTAACTTATGTCAGTTTTTTTGCGTAAAACTTTTCCCATGATCAAACCAAATTCAAAAAGGATCCACATAGGAAACGCCAACAATATTTGTGAGCTGGGATCAGGAGGGGTCAACAGCATGGCAACCACCAAGATACCTATGATGACATATGGTCTGGATTTTGCTAACTTTTCAGCCGATGTGACACCCAATGAAATGATGATGATCACTGCCACAGGAATTTCAAAAGCCAAACCAAAGGCAAAGAATAACCTCACCACAATATCTAAATATGAGTTGATATCAGGCATATAGGTTACACCTTCTGGTGCAATCCCTGGTAAAAATACAAACAAGATAGGAAAGACCACAAAAAAGGCAAACGCACAGCCCAAATAGAATAACACAATGCTTGAAATTAATATCGGCAAAGCCACTCGCTTCTCAGTTTTATATAAACCAGGTGCGACAAATGCCCACATTTGATAAATAATGATGGGCATGCTGATAATAATAGCCAGAATAATAACCATTTTAAATGGTGTCAGAAATGGTGAAAGTACCCCAGTTGCAATCATTTCTGTGCCTTGACTTAAGTTATCTAACACTGGTTTGGCTATCAACGTGTAAATTTCACCGGCAAATGGAAACATGATGACCACTAAAATCAATATTGAAAGTACAGCTTTCAATAAACGACTTCTGAGTTCAATCAAATGTGAAACCAATGATTGTTCTTGATCTTGCATTTATGATTCAGGCGTTTGTTGGTGGGTAGATTGGTTCGTTTTATTCTTCCCTGGCATTATTTTATTTCCTGACTCTTGAGTGCTTGTATTGGATTGGATAGGACTTTCAATGGTTTTAGATAATTCTGCTTCAAGTTCTTTGGCTTCAGCTAACATGGCGTTCTCTTTCAGCTGAGCTTTGACGGCTTCAATTTCAAGTTCTTGTTCAACTTCATTTTTTATCGATTGAAATGAACGGCGCATCTTCCCAAGGTACAGGCCCATTTTTCTCGCAACCACAGGTAACCTTTCTGGCCCTACCACCAATAAACTCACCACAAAAATAACCAGAAGTTCGGTAAAACCAATATCAAACATGTGTTATTTTTTCTGTACAGGGTCTTCTTTGGCTTGATTCACTTGACTGGCATCATCTTCTGAGCTGTCTTTCAGTTCCTGTGTTTCTTCGTCAGAAATCCCTTTTTTAAATCCTTTAACTGCACTTCCCAAATCGTTACCGATGTTTCTGAGTTTTTTTGTACCAAAAATGATAGCCACCACCAATAAGATAATGAGCAATTGAGGCATACTGATTCCCATGATGGATTCTCCAAAAATTTAATATAATGACCTATTATAACTGTATTTTCTATCAGTAAACACCGAACCAGTTCAAGAATTTCATAACAATGATCACTGAATGTGTATATCTGGATAAATAGAACAATTTCTTAACTTAATTAAGGATTTATATTTGAATGATTTATGCAGAAACAGCACATGCGATAAGTAATTAATTATATGCTGAGGGATACTTTTGAACTAGGGATACTTTAGAACTAGCTTAGTTGAGAATTTTCAATTACGTTGGCGTATAGCGACGGAACCCACAAACAGCAACAACAGCAAAAGAGTTAACTTACCCACCCAATTGGCGACTGGAATTGGTACTGGGAAACCACCCGGTCCAGCAAAACAACCACCAGGACCAGTGATGGCTAAAGACTCAACGCCAACCAATGTTTCCGATATCAACTGTGCTTGACCCGTTTCAGTATCTATTTTGAAGACCCGAGAAGGAAATGGATCCAATGGATCTGACAGCCTTAAATTAACCACCATCCATAAATCACCTGACTCATCAAAAGACATACCTGAGCCGGCCAATTCTATGTCCCCACCTAAATCGCCTAATGAGCCAACTAAAGTTGACTGCGCTGTTTTTGAATTTACTTTGTATAAATTAAAATCACCCGATGCAATAGCAAACAATTCATTGCCCCAGGAAGCCAGAGAAGTGAAGTTATGTCCTGTATTGCCAATTAGGTTAGCCACGCCAGTAACGGCATTAACTTCAAATAATTCCTGAGTGTGCTTAACAACCATATATAAATTATTATCACAACTGAAACTCATCCCAAAATCATAACTCTCTGGGATAGAGCCAAAACCTAAATTTTGATTGGCATTAGCGACAGGAAAGGCTAATCCTTCGGCGGGGTTGATTTGGACCAATGTCTTGGTGTTATCATCAGCACCATATAAAGTGCCATTGGCTGAAATGGCCAATCCTTCTAGAGCGATGTAAGGATCAGCTATTTGACCCATGCTTTGATACTCACCAGTTTCTAGATTAATTTGGACCAAATGATCTGGCATATCAAAATTATCATCAGCCACAGAGTAAGCCATAACTGCAGCAAAGGAATTTGCACAGAGCGCCGTCAAAATCATTGTTATAGTTAGGCGTAGCATGGCTTTTTTATATTATTTTTTATATTTTTATCGTATTTAGACCGATATTAGCAAATTTACCTTGTTTAAACAACTTTCTTTTGCCAACAATTGAATGTTAATTTTCAACATTCCTAGCGGTTTTTATAATAATTGACAGGTAGTTAGCCTAAGTGATCAGTTGTGAAGCTACATATTTAGCATAATTTTCAATATTCTCACTGTCCTTAAATTTACCGTGAAAGGTTTTTGCCATGTGTAAATAACCCACATAAACAGAATATGACAACAAGGCTTGTTGTTTTGAACGTGCTTCGTCGTAGCCGATTCCTTGATATGATTTTTGTAAATACGCCAAACGTTCCAAGGTGATTTCTTTCAATACTTTCGCCACATAATCATGCTGTCTGTCCGCCAATAAAGTGGCATAAATCAAATGACTTTGCAAGGGTTCTGCGCTTAACAAAAACCACGCTTTTAAGCGTTCATGCGGATCTGGAATTGACCATATTTTTTCTTGGATGACTTCCCTGTCATCATTTTGCCAGCGCTTTAATGCGGCAACAATTAAATCTTTGCGGTTGGTAAAATGCCAATAAAAACTGCCTTTAGTTACACCCAATTCTTTGGCTATATTTTCAACCGCTACCGCGCTGACACCTTGATGAGCTATCACGTCTAATGTGGCAATCTCCCAATCGGCAGGATTTAAAGATTTTCTTTTGGAATTATTTTTCATTACATTAAAATATGGCAGATGGCTATTATCATAACCAGTATTTACAGTGGGTCAAATATAATTTAGCTTTTTCCATACGCATGCGTATTGACAAACAACACAACAAGTACCATACTATAGCGTATGTTACTTACAATTTAGGATACAAACATGACATTTTTGACATTATTTGGGCTGTTGGTAGTTACCACATTACTGGCAGGCTATTTCAGGATGACAGTACTTAGTTGGACTATTCTAACTGCTGTAGCCCTGCTGACTGGTATTTGGTACTTTGAAACTGGGGTGATTGCTTCAATTTTTGCCCTGTTGCTATTTGCCTTACCTGCTGTATTCTTAAATAATAAATCTTTAAGACAACAGCATTTCACCCAACCATTTCTAAAATTTTATCGCAAAGCTTTACCCGAACTATCAGAAACTGAAAAAGTGGCCTTAGAAGCCGGAACTGTTTATTGGGATGCGGAATTATTTTCAGGTAAGCCGGATTTTAAGAAATTACATGACATCAAAAAACCCGAGTTATCGACAGATGAAAAAGAGTTTATTGAAGGCCCAGTGAAAGAATTATGTGCCATGCTTAATGAACATGAGTACAACCATGACAAAGGAGATATGCCACCGCATATTTGGGATTTCATCATGAAAAATAAATTTTTCGCCATGATCATCCCTAAACAATATGGAGGCTTAGGATTTTCAGCATTAGGCCACTCAGCCGTTCTCCAAAAAGTATCCTCTCGCAGTGGTGTGGCCGCTGCAACCATAGCAGTACCTAACTCATTAGGTCCAGCTGAATTATTGCTTGAATATGGCACCGAAGCACAGAAAGATCACTATTTACCAAGACTTTCACAAGGCCTGGAAATTCCATGCTTTGGGTTAACCGGCCCATCGGCTGGTTCAGATGCCACTTCAATACCAGACACAGGTGTGGTGTGTAAAAAGAAAATCAAAGGCAAGGAAGTGTTAGGCATCAACTTGAACTTTGATAAACGCTACATCACTCTGGCGCCCGTTGCCACTGTGGTGGGCTTGGCCTTTCAAATGTTAGACCCTGATAAACTTCTTGGGGATAAAACAAAGTTAGGGATTACTTTGGCCTTGATACCTAGAGACACCAAAGGTATGGAAATTGGTCGTCGTCATATACCTCTGGATGTGATGTTTATGAATGGTCCAATTCGAGGAAAAGACGTTTTCATTCCAATGGATTACATCATTGGTGGTCAAGACATGATTGGCCATGGCTGGAGAATGCTGGTTGAATGCTTATCAGTAGGTCGAGCCATTTCACTGCCCTCTTGTTCAACAGGCGGGGCGAAAATGATTGCCTTTGCTACTGGCGCTTATGCCAGAATTCGCAAACAATTTAATTTGCCTATTGGCCGATTTGAAGGCATTGAAGAAGCCTTGTGCCGCATTGCTGGAAAAACTTATTCTTGTGCAGCTGTGTCCACCATGACCGCTTTAGCTGTAGACCGAGGTGAAAGACCAGCTGTTCCATCTGCCATAGCAAAAATGCATGCCACAGACATGACCAGAAGTATGATTTCTGACTCCATGGATATTCATGGCGGAAAAGGCATCATCATGGGACCAAGTAACTACTTAGGACGAGCCTGGATGGGTGCGCCCATATGGATAACAGTTGAAGGAGCCAATATTTTAACTCGCAGCATGATTATATTTGGCCAAGGTGCCATTCGTTGTCATCCGTATGTATTGAAAGAAATGGAAGCGGCGCACTTAGCTGATGCAGATGAGTCTTTGAAACAATTTGACCAATTGCTGTTCCAACATATGGGCTACTCATTCCAAAACGGTGTCAGGTCCTTTTTTCAAGGATTGGGTACGTGGCGTTTAGAACGCAGTCCCGGTGATAAATTCACCAAACAATTTTATTCAAAAATCACCCGTTACAGCGCGGCCTTTGGATTTGCTGCTGATGTTTCCATGCTCACCTTAGGTGGTTCATTGAAGAAACGTGAAAAAACCTCTGCCAGATTGGGCGATGTGCTGAGTCATCTATATATGGCATCTGCAGTACTGAAA
>JBPOFV010000152.1:0-5508 GCA_051252335.1 Marinicella sp.
CCACTGAATTATATGGGTATAATGCGCGACATGAAAATTGAAGCCATTTTAAAAGATCGCTCAGGTGGTCAATGTGAGTTATGTCAGTCAACCACAGATTTACAATTATTTGAAGTTCAACCCGTTGATCAAATTGATGTTGAATCTTGTGCTTACCTTTGTGCCGTTTGCAGAACTCAGATTGTAGAAAAAGATCAAACCGATGCCAACCATTGGCGTTGTTTGAATGACAGCATGTGGAGTGAAGTACCAGCCGTTAAAGTATTGGCATGGCGCATGTTAACTCGGTTGTCTACCGAAGGGTGGCCACAAGCTTTGTTGGATATGATGTATTTAGAAGACGATCAGTTGAAATGGGCACAAGCCACAGGTGAAGGCAAAGAAGAAGTTTTTCATATTGATTGTCATGGAGCCAAGCTAGAAGCAGGAGATACGGTCACCTTGGTAAAAGACTTGAAAGTTAAAGGCGGTGGTTTTACTGCCAAACAAGGCACGGCTGTACGTAGCATTTCTTTGGTTCAAGACAACAAAGGTCAAATCGAAGGCAAAGTTGAAAGCCAGCGCATAGTGATTCTGACTGAATATGTGAAGAAGTCTCATTAAGATGAAAAATCAATAATCATCTGAGTCATCATCATAGTAGCTCATCATCGACAGGCTAGAACGCGGCGTTTCTTTTTTTCCAGCAATTATTTTCTTGCACTTTTTAGCACCACAATTGCACTTAAATTGCCTGAATAAATAATCTTCAGTTTTGGTGTAATCAATGCTGATGTAACTGCCTGGTTCAATGTCTTTAATAGCTGTTGCCAATAATTCTTTGGTGTTGATCTCAGTGTTTGGGTCACAAGAATGGATGAAATGACCAATAAAATATTTATCATTTAAATGTTTTTTTGTACTGATTTGAAAAGAATGTGGCCTGATTGATTTGACGATCTCACCGGCTAGTTTGGCTAAATGTTCGCCCTTTTTAAATGAGCGTAGGCAGACAACGCCATCGCCAGTTATGAAATTTTTAAATTCTATTTTAAAGTCTTTAGATTGTGGAAATAAAGGGTCGTTTCCAAATTCTGAAGGATATAACATTGGTTTAGCTCTCCCAAAAAAATCAATATCATCTAAATTCAACAAATTTTATAATCACATTTGTTTGCATTTATACTATTAAATCCAAAAAAAACAAAATGTTTTTTTTTATTCATTTGAGAAAATAAAGTTTTATGCAGCAGTCTATTATTCATGTAGCGCTTGTCGTAAAAGATTACGATGAAGCGATTGATTTTTATGTCAATAAGTTGAAGTTTGATTTGTTAGAAGACACTTACCAACCAGAGCAGGATAAACGGTGGGTTCTGGTTTCACCACCCGGTTCAGATGGTGTTTCATTGTTATTGGCAAAGGCCTCTAAACCAGATCAAGAACCATTCATTGGCAACCAATGTGGGGGGCGGGTATTTTTGTTCCTTAATACCGATGATTTTTGGCGTGACTTTAATCGCATGTTAGCTGATGGCATTAAATTTATACGTCCACCTGTTAAACAAGACTATGGGTCGGTAGCAGTCTTTGAAGATCTGTATGGTAATCGCTGGGATCTGTTACAAATGAATAAATCTTGATTTATCGAGTTTTTCAATCAAGCCTAGGATCATGGCTGTACGAATGCATAGTTTGTCCTGGGGTTAAGTAAAATTCTTTGGTTTTGCACAAAAGTTTCTGACGGTGCCAATGACCTCTGGGAATGGTAATAAATTCCCCTGATTTAACTGATATTTCTTCTTTGGAGTCATTGTCAACAGATAACACTTCAAGATGCATTTCGCCCTCTATTACATGCAATAATTCTTCACAATCAGGGTGCAACTCCCACGGCGACCATCCACTGGCTTCACTCCAAAATACGCCGCTACTGCCCTCATTGAATGAGCCTAAGTCATGAAATTCCATGGCATTGAGTTGGTCGGCTAATCGTGCAGGATTGACTGGTTTCATAATAGGATTCCAAATGACTGTTGATTCATTCTAATACATTTAAAAAATTGAACCTACTTAACAGTTATAAAATGATCCAACACTTACAATATCAAGCAATATAGAGCGACTTATGGAATATGCCAAAAACTAAATTTATTCTAATCACACTTTTGTTGTTACTGGTCAGTTTTGTTATACAGGCTACAGATTATCATGTTGATTCTAATCCACCGTATCAAAATATTGGCGATGTGCCATGGGCAACCATTGGTGCCGGTGATCGGGTCTTCATCCATTGGCGAGCAGAACCTTACAGAGAAAAGTGGGTGATCAATGCAGTAGGTACTGAAGAGAATCCGATTCATGTGATAGGGGTCAATGGGCCGGGCGGCGAACAAGCTGTTATCGATGGTAATGGTGCGATCACTGTACCTGGCTTGAATTTTTGGAATGAACAACGCGGTTTGATTAAAATTGGTGGTTCCAATACGCCGGATAATGAATTGCCAGAACACATCATCATTGAAAATCTTGACATACGTTCAGCCAGACCCCCATATCAATTCACCAACGATGGAGGAGGTACCGAAACTTACAGCACCAATGCCGCCAGTTTGTATGTTGAAATTGGTGCGCACATCACCTTTAGAAACAACACCATCCGTGATTCAGGCAATGGCATATTTGTCGGAGCCAATGGTGGACAAACACAAGATATCTTGATTCAGAATAACCATATTTATGACAATGGTATCGACGGTCGTATCTATGAACACAACACCTACACAGCAGCCATTGGCATTACTTATGAAGGTAATCATTTTGGTGCTTTGAGGCCAGGTGCATTGGGTAATAATTTAAAAGACCGTTCAGCGGGTTTGGTGGTTAAATATAATTGGATTGAAGATGGCAACCGTCAATTAGACTTGGTGGATGCTGAAGATTCCAGCGTGTTGGTTAACCATCCCAGTTATGCAACTACCCATGTGTATGGCAATGTGTTAATTGAATCTGATGGGCAAGGCAATTCTCAGATGGTACATTATGGTGGTGACAGCGGCACCCTCGATGATTATCGCAAAGGTGATTTATATTTTTACAACAACACTGTCATTTCTACACGATCTGGCAACACCACCATGTTACGCTTATCGACCAACGATGAAACCGCTCATGTGTTTAACAATGTTTATTACGGTCCCAACAGTGGTAGTTTGTTGGCTTTGATGGCAGGCAGCGGCGATGTCAATATGCAACACAACTGGTTTAAATCTGGTTTGCAGGATTGTCATTGCACACCAAATGGATCTATCATTGATATGGGTAATAACATAACTGGATCTGATCCAGATTTTATTGATTTCGATGCACAAGAATTCAAATCTCAAGTGGGTGGAGATTTGATCAACCAAGGCATGAATATATTGCCTGTGTTATTACCTGAACATAGCTTAAGCCGAGAATATGTGAAGCACCAAAACACACAAAACAGAACCGGGAGTGGTGCCATGGACATTGGCGCATTCGAGTTTTGTGGTGAGATCAGTTGCGATTTGATTTTTGCCGATGGGTTTGAGTGATTACGTAGTTTTACTGATCCAATGAAGACTTAGATTAAGTTATATTGCTGTCATCTTCAATGGATTACAGTATATATCGTGTATGAAATCAAAATTGATAACCTGTCCAGCTCGAAAGTCACAAAGCTATTAGCAGAGCACCAAGACAGGATGGCAGATAATTCACCACCTGAAAGTCGACACGTATTAGATGTTACAGCCTTAAAGCGACCTGAAATCACTTTTTGGGCGATGTGGAATGCAGATAAATTAATGGGCTGTGTTGCTTTAAAGCATTGGAATGATTCTTTAGGCGAATTAAAGTCAATGAAAACGGCACCGGCATTCATTCGACGTGGAGTGGGCCAACGATTGTTAGAACATGTGATTGCAGTCGCCCAACAAAGAGGCTATAGAACGTTAAAACTTGAAACAGGCTCAATGAGCTATTTTGCCCCGGCGAGGAATTTATACCGAAAACATGGCTTTCAGCCTTGTGAGCCTTTTGGAGATTATGTTCATGATCCCAACAGTGTTTATATGCAATTGGATATACAGCGATAAATGGGTTGGACTTACCTATATTTCGACTTAGTTTGTAATCAGCAAAGTCGAAATACTATATATAAATGGAGCCGAAGCCAAAATACATCCTTAACTGGGTAATTACAAGCTCATCAACTCTTTGAATTTTTGGGTTTGGCGACGAGATAACTCTATTTTCTCACCACCTGATAACTCAAGTCTAATGCCTTGGACCCAAGGTTCTACCTGTTTGATGTGCTTGAGGTTGATTAATTGATTGCGATTGGCCCTAAAAAACATGCTGGGGTCCAGACGATCAGCCAGGTGGTTTAATGTTTTCGATAACATGGGGGAATTGTCATCAAAATAGATTGTGGTGTAATTGCCATCTACTTCGAATAACCTAATCGTATCGATTTCCACAAACCAACATTGCTCACCATCTTTGACGAATACCCGATCACCATGGGTTAAGTATTTACTTTTAAATTCAACATGTGTTGGTTCAATGCGCGCAATTGCGCGTTCTAGGTCACCTGGTTCTATGGGTTTTTGTAAGTAATCCAAAGCGTTGTGTTGAAAAGCTTTGATGGCATAATGATCAAAAGCTGTCACAAAAATGACTTGAGGAACATGGTCCAACTGTTGTAAAAGTTCAAAGCCATCCATCCCTGGCATCTGGATGTCCAAAAATACCACATCTACTTGGTTTGTAGACAACCAATCTAAGGCAGACACACCTGAATCAGCTTCGGCTAAGACCTTGATTTCTTGGAATTCGGCCAGTAAGTGTATCAGTTCTTTACGAGCCAGCCTGGAATCATCTACGATCAATGCGTTAATAGGGTTATTCATTAATCTTCCCCCCAAAAGGCAGGCTTATCTCAGCAGTAACTTGTTGGGCGTTTGGGCTGTAAAGGTGCAATGAAGCTCGGTCTGAGTGAGCCAGTTGCAACCGTTTTTCGAGGTTGCTTAAGCCAACTCCAGTACTCTTATTGGTTTTATTCGGTTCTAAATAACCCGTGTTTGTGACGATTATACGCAGTTGATTTTCTGATTTTGAGACCTGGATCTTGATGTGACCGCCAGAGGGTAAATTGGTGATGCCATGTTTGATGGCATTTTCTACCAGTAATTGGATGGATAAAGTTGGAATCAATTGTTGGGTGGTCGCTGGATCAATGTCAAAATCATAACTCAAACGCTGTTCAAATTGTATTTCTTCCAGCGCCAGGTAATTTTGCACATGTTGAATTTCGCGCTCCACAGTTACTTGAGTCTGGTCTCCAAACTGAAAGGAATATTTCAAAATCTCAGACAAGTTGGTGATCATTTCACGGGTTTTCTCACCGTCATCAATAGCCATGGCTCGCATGTTATTTAAACAGTTGAATATAAAATGTGGGTTCAATTGTGCTTTTAATGCTTTCAGTTCAGTGGCATGTAA
>JBPOFV010000153.1:0-5504 GCA_051252335.1 Marinicella sp.
GTGCTATTGATACTGATTCCCCCACCCTGGCTTTCAGAGAGGTTGTTTATAATAAAACTGTCATTGATGGCAACATGAGGCATATGGGTGCTGGATTGATTAAAACCCAAGTAAATACCTGCTCCTTGAGTGCTTGAAGTATTGCTGATGATATAACTGTTTTGCAAATTAAACTGCCCTTCCAATGAAAAAATCGCTCCACCTTCACTGTCACTGTGGTTGCCATTGATTAATGAGTCGATGATTTCTAAATTGCTGTAAGTGGCAAAAATACCACCACCATTTCTTGATATGTTGTCAGTCAAAAACACCTTGTTTAATTTTAAGTCAGCTTCATTGATTTTGATTGCACCACCAAAACCAGCACCAGCATCGCCATTGATGATGGCCAGATCATTAATTTGTGTATCACTTGCAAGTTTTATATCAAACACCCTGTCACTGAGCAAATCACCATCTATGGTGGTAAGTTCCACGGCTTCACCTTGTATAATTAATTCATCAAGGATGTCCAAGTCGCCTACCAATGACAGGTCATCACTGCCTGTTAAAGTGAGTTGATAACTCTTAGCATCAAGCAAAATGGTGTCTACACCTGGGTTGTCGTTGGCAGCGATTATCGCTTCTCTCAATGAACATTCACTGGCGATACAAGTGTCGGGTACTGGGTCATCGGTTCTGGTCACATTGTAGACTGCAGAAAGTCCCTGAAAACTGACTAACAAAAATAGAATTGCATATTTAATCATCATAATCACCTTCAATCAAAAGTATGTTCAAAAATTAGATCGCTCCATGTAGCGAAGAATATTTCATGGCCAGATGGCGTGGTTGGATCTAACCAATACATGTTTTCGCTGGGATCAACATCGAATGACGCTAAAAACCGACCACAGCCATATAGAGTTAATGGGTCTGCCCAAAATACATCTGATATATAAACATTAGCAACAGCATCAAATGAATGCGCTTGTAGATAACCACCATCTGCAGCATAAAGAGCCATAAACCCGCCGGCATTGTTATCACTGTCCATGGGGCCAGGATCAAAATCAATGTGACCGCCACCAAAATTGGCGCCCGTACCACCCAGCACCGAAAGACCGGCATCAGAAGTTGATAACCCACCCCAGGTGATACCAGATGTACCATCAATTAAATTAGCCCATTGGTAGTCTCCTGACATGTTGTATGCAGCAATGAATCGATCAGCATCAGAACTGGGGTTAGAGCTGATCAAGTTACTTGTTGACAGATCAGGGTTAAAATCTATTTCATCGACAAAAGTTCCAGCCACAGTGATGATTTGGCCATTGCTTGCAATGAGTTCACCATATGCACGCGCACCTCCTGTGCCACCTATGGGCTTCACCCACACAGGAAAACCATCGGCATCATAATGTGCAATAAAAGCATCAGTGTGAGAACTGGACAAGATCAATGAACCAGCAGATGCATCAAATTCAGTGGAGCCATTGAATGATCCAGTCACAAGTAATTGATTATTTTCCATGAGTTGTAAATCTTCGACACCGTCGCCACTTTGCCCAGCGACCAATTGTTCCATCACTCTGACCCACAAAAAATCACCTGCCAAGGAATAGCTCGCTATAAATGGATCTTGTCCGCCAGCCATTCCACTGGCTGCAAAAGCAACTTGCAAGGGATCTGGATCAAAGTCCGCGCCTGCACTGCCTATCTTTCCACCAATGACAATCCTATTTTCATTAACTGCCATGGCATTGATTTCAGGGGTTGAAGGTGAATCAGGCAAAGAAAAGGCCCACAGCACTACTCCCAGTGGATTCACTTTGGCTAAAAATGGCGTATCAAAAGTTCCTTGCAAATCAGGAATGCCATCGCCAACCACCAAAAAATCAGCATCAAATTCACCCAGCACATATGCCTGTCCATCTTCATCCAAATGAACCTCTTTCAATTCACCTGCTGTGCCACCTTGGTCATTGTGAAACTGGTGGACCACCGGTGCATCATTGGGTGGATAAATGGCAAGATAAGGATCACCCCAGTCATCTGAATGAATCAGTTCATTGATACCTGGATCGAAATCAACGTCTCCTCTTAGCTGGCCAACAATGAATCTGGTACCATCACTGTGTATGGCCATAACGGCTGCTGTTGAGCTTGAATAAGGAGAACTGGGTGTCCGGTCCTCCAAGTGAACGGCTTGATTCAATGGTGGTAAAGTATTCAATTCAGCATATACTGAACCCTCAAGCATCAACATCAGCAACGTGAGTAAGATGGTTATATTGACTGGCATAAATTAAACCTCTATTAAAACGTGTTGTTTTAATAGTTGCAGCCATGCCCAAAAACCGAACATGTTTTTTCAATTCAAGTCATTGTCATAATAATTATATTTTGCAGATAATATACATCCTACCCAATTAATCTAAGTTATTTAAATACTGATAAAGGTCTGTTAGTTCTTGTTCTGTAAAGTGAGCAAAACGATCTTTAGCTACCATACTCATCAATCCTAAGTTTTCCCTTCCCCCAACGCCTATTCCATGTTGCATTAACCGCCTGAAATCTATTTCATTGTAGAATTTGATCATGACAGTTAAATCTGGGGCACTTTCCACCTCAGCATGATATCCTTTTAAATCAAAACCATGACATTCATTGCATGTTGTCATTGCCAGGTATTCACCTCTGGCCAGGTCAGGATTGTCCAAAGGGTTTATTTTCAATGGAGGTACTTTTGCCAACCAATCAACCATATGCTCGACATCTCCGGCCAACAGCTGCCAGCGGGCTTTCAAACCCATTATGGGTTGTGGCAATTCATTATCGATAATCGGTGCTTGTTTTAAATATGAAATGATCGCAGCTACGTCATCATCACTGAGGTGTTTAAAGTTATAGGATGGCATGGTCCACATGATTCTTTCAGTGTGATCAATGCCATGACGGATGGCTCTTTCAATGATTATGGCATCATGATCTTTTGCGTATAAGGCTAAATTCGGTGGCACTGCTTGCTTGACCCAATCCCAATCTGTTTTTACCCGCCCCTCTAATCGCTGGCCATGGCATCCAAAACAGCCACGAGTTCTTAGCAAATGCCGACCTTGATTAATAGTTTTTTCATCTGTTTTGAGTTCATAAACAAATGGGGGTGGAATGTCTACTTGATACAATTGGAACTCACTCAAGGCATATATAGCTAAACAGAATGACACAACCAAAATTATAAAATTCAAACTTGCCAAGTAAATTAATTTAATAGTTTTCATGTTTTACTCGATACTATCGGAACGTAAGATGGGTATGGCTTCAATTGCCACTGGCGATTGTAATAACACTATTTGATCTTCTATTTTGGTCTTAAATAACTTACTTGGATCAATCAGTTCAACCGCATGTTGATATGCAGCGATGGCTTTGTCACGTTCTGCTATTTTGATATAAGCATTGCCTAATTGTAAGTGGAGATCATATTGGTAATCTTTGATTGAAATAATTTGTTCAAGGCGTTTAACCACTTTATACCAGTCAGGTTTTGCTTCCACCATTAAATATTCTTTGATGTGACCTTGCATGGATGCCGCCCAGTCACGTGGGTCTTCATAGGAACCTTGCATGATATAAACATGGCCTAACCTTTTTACTCGAACAAAATGATCTATATCTGCAGGATCCCAATGCTCCCATTTAATTAACGATGAAACTTCAATGAGGTGAAAACCTTCATAAGCGCCTTTTACATTGTCATCATCGATGTCTTTGGCAATGGTAGGAATGTTAATATTTGCCGCCTTTAATTCCTCTTCGATCAACCAAGTAAAGCGATAAAAAGACTCATCTTGTAAGTCATTGGCTTTGATGTAATTAATGATTTCCTGAGTTCTTTGTCCTAAGTTCAAGCCTTCATTGTAAAAATATTTGTAAGCATTTTCAGTGCCTCCAACCCATTCATTGTGGTATTCCCAAACTCTTTTTTCGCTGATGGTCATCAACAATGTCAAAATGATAATACTGCCAAGACTTGCATGTGTCATTAATGGCTTTATCGATCTGATGTACTGATAAATGATTGCAATGAACAGCAGCAGTACTACAGTTAATGGCAAAGCGTGTCGGATGCCAGCATATGTGCCTTGTGAGGACAACAATGTGATGAAATATGCACCTAGTAACACCATTAAAAATCCAACCGGAACAATAGTTCTACGGTGATTTTCAGTGGATGTAAACATTGAATAAAAAAATACAATTGTACTTAAGACGATTAATAATTGTATTGGAATTGGAATTTTACTGAGCATCACAGCTGGCCAATAAAACCAGGGTGTTTCACCATTGTACATGGTCCCAAAGATAAAATTTTTCGCAGACCCTCGGCCTTCAACACCGGCTTTAATGGTATCTGCTAACCCCCAAATATAAGCTCTGGGAACCACCTGCAATTGATCCATGGTCGTTAGTATTTGTTGATAATGGGGTGAAGCCAAGTCATCGATCTTATTTTCAACTGTGCGGTTAAATGAATCAGTTCCATCCTTGGCAGCATGGTATTGAAAACCGTATGTTGACCACAATAAAACAACCGCTATCATGCCGGCTACAAACACCATTGATAACTGTTTCATGCCATTTTTAAAGCCCTCCTTATGCCAAGTCCACAATGCCAAAAGCCCCAACGTTATAAATAATGACAACAACCCAGTTATGGCGGAAAATTTAATGGCTAATGCAGCGCCGGAAAACATGCCCATCAATAACACCCATTTTAAATTCCAATACCGGTATAGGCCCGAAGCAATCATCACACAACATGCCAATGCCAGTGCCACAGGCAAATCAGTCATAACAATGGGAAAATGAGCAGCAATGGTTGGCTCAATGGACATCAAAGCACCAACCAAGCATGCAGCTGGAAAACTAATTAATCGCCAAACCAAACTCATTAAACACAGCATCAAAATACCATTAAAGCTCCACATAGCCCACCGAGAGAATTGTTGAACTTGAGAATAATCATTGTCGTAATACATGATTTCTTCTGTGAAGTTACGTTCATTGAATTTATCATTGAGAGGTTTGAAATCTCGTAGCTTGAATGAGCTTTGATTAAATAGCCCAACCCACAGTTTGGTTAATGGCGGATGCTCAGGGTTTAAACGATAATCACCGGTCTTGATATAACTTACACCAGCCACTACATGATATGGCTCATCCACTGTAAACGAATCCAGCCTGGTTCCATACCATGATCTGATTATCGCAAAAGCGATGATCAAGATTAATAGGCCTATTTTCAGTATGAATTTTATTTGCATGAATAAATCTCAATGATTAAGCAGTCATTTCTATAGTTGTAAATGTGACAAATAACCGAACATTTTTTCAAAAATTAAATAAATGTTCGTTTATTAACTCTGAAGTCATCTAACTTTACAATTGACACGATATAAACCTGATGATTAAGCATAAATTACAATTCATAACCATCCTGATAACACTGTCTTTCAGTT
>JBPOFV010000154.1:0-5494 GCA_051252335.1 Marinicella sp.
TTTGTAAACTTGTTGCCAGGTCAAGATGGCATGGTTCATATTTCTGAAATTTGTCATGAGCGAGTCGCTAAAGTGACTGATAAAATCACTGAAGGTGAAACGGTTAAAGTTAAAGTGTTAGAAGTTGATAAACAAGGCCGTGTGCGTTTGTCGATGAAAGCATTGGAACCAAAACCTGAATAACTTAGATTTTATTCATCAAAGAAAACCCGCAGAATTGCGGGTTTTTTTTGGTCAAAATTATTCAGAGTTTTCTGCCTAAGCGTTTTTCAACCTGCTTCTTTTCCCATTCAGCATCAAATTTATGAGATAAATCAAAAGCCCAAATTGCATGTAATAACAAACCAACTCCCCAACCAGCCACTACCCATAAAACCCAATAGTAGCCCGGTGATGTAAACCAGTTAACGAACCCAAGGAAAGGTATAATGACTATATAAGTGAATAAGTGTTGGTAAAAATCTTTCAATCCCTTAACAAATTCAATGGCTTCGGCTTCTTCATCCGTTATATAGACATTTTTGGTGGTGGTTTTTATATGGGTTTCTTGATTCATAATCGGCTCCTGTTTGATGTCATTCACATTAATTTCAAAAACAGCTGCTAAGGCTTTTAATGATTCAAGACTAACAGGTTTGCCACGTTCGGCTCTTTGGATGGTACGAATACTGAGCCCACTAAAATGGGCCAATTGTTCTTGAGACCAACTGTTTTGTAACCTGAGTTTTTTGATGATCATTAATTTGTCCTGATGCTGCTATAGAACCTATTATGCTGATATTACATAGAATTGCTGCGACTGTCAGGTGACTTTTACCTGACAGTCGTGAATTATTGATATCACAAAGTGCTTAAAAACCTCGCTCTTAAACCTTTTATGCCGCTGGATTATATTGCCTTGAGTTATATTTCCCAGCCCAGTTTTTTTGCTAACTTTTCTGCTTTTTTCTGCGCCTTAATCGCTTTACTTTCATTGTTTTCTAATCGGTAAAGCTGGGCTATGGTTTGATGATATTTAACATTTTTATCTCGTTCTTTGAGGTAAGATTTTAAATAGCTTCTGGCCGTACTGATGGAATTGGTATCAGCAGTTTCAGCTAAAAATTGTGCATAGTCCAATTGGGCTTCTGGGTCTCCGTTATCAGCAGCTTTTTTCAGCCAATAATGTGGTGGTTTTTCAGTGTTATTTAAAAAGTTCAGTTTGGTTAGCTGACGGTAGGCTTGTCTGGCAGATTTGGCATGACCCTGTTCCGCAGCATGGACTATCCAGTCGACACCTTTTTGCTTTTCAACTTGGCAACCTTTGCCAGTTAGTATGTTATAGCCTAATTGATATTGAGCATCTAAATTTCCATTTTGGGCCGATTTAAGGAGCCATTGATTGGCTGCAACTGGTTCAATGTCTACAAAGTCACTGACCATGGATTGGGAGCTGGCAGCCAAGGCATAATAATACTGTGCTGTGGGGTGTCCATTTTCAGCTTGAACTTTCAGTTTTTGTAGGCGCTCCTGATACATTTCAGCCACAGACTTTTTGTCTTTAATGGGTAGCTTATATTGAATCAATTGTTGTGCGGTTACTGGATATGGATTGACGTTGTCTTTAAACGCCACTTTGAATTTAAAACCTTGGATGGCTTCAATGGTTACTTCATCAAAAGCACCTTCTGGTACAGATTCAATGACCACTGGATTGCGCGTTGACCCATCTGGAAACACTTCAAATTCAACACGAACCCAGCCTTGTGTACCATACCTGACTTCTTTCATTGGATATCGAGGGGCTTTTCTTTCAATGGGATGGATGGTGAATTCACTGGAGCTGTCTGAATCATTGTCAGCCACATATTCAATGGGTGACAGCTTGGTATGTATTTGTGCATCACCATATTCAGCATTCAATACATCATAAGCTTGTTCTGCTTGGCTTAATTCTTGTTCTGAGAATGACTTACTTAATTTGATTCTGATTTGAGCAAAGTCAGGATGATCGGGGTGTTCTGCTAATTTACCCCATGCATAGGCTTTGATCATATCTTGTTCAACGTACTCGCCATTTAAGTGCATGACCGCTATATTAAACTGAGCGCGTTTATTCCCTAACAGGGCCAATGCTTTAAAATCTGCATAAGCATGTTGGTATTCTTTGTTGTTATAAGCTTCGGTTGCATCAATGAAATCAGCCAGTGCTGCTTGAGTGAATAGGCACATCAATAAAATAAGAATGTTTTTCATGGGTCATAATAATTGTGTAAAAAAGTAATTGTAGCAGGTTAAATAAATTTTTTATAGCACATACAGTTACATGACAATTGCTATAATGACATTTTAAATTTTTCTGAACTGAGATGGATTCAAAACCTGTTGTATATACGCCTTTAAGGCTTGGTTTAATGGTGGTTGTTTTGTTGTTTAATTTATTGGCTATAGTCAGCCATGTTACACCTGAACAGACATGGTCTGAATTTGTAGGCGTCTTATCTGTGGTCTTTATCATGCTGTTTGTCTTTGTTATTTTATTGGAATTGACTTGGTTACATCACATGCAAAAAGCTCAAGCTAATCAAGCAATTCAAAAGAAATATAGGCAAGCTAAATTCATATACGCTGTGCTATTTTGTATGGGATTTGTAATCAGTTATATCGTGCTGTTTTGATCCATGCAATTAAGTCAATTCGGGGTACAGTTGATTGACTCAAATGTTTTGACATTATTTTTCAAGTTTCGATGATTTACTTGGGCTAAACTAATATCTGAAATTAATGAGGTAATGATTTATGAAAATTTTAATAATGACATGCTTAACCGTATTATTGTCAGCTTGTGCCACCAGCCCCAGTGGTGATAAGCAGTTCATCTTGATCAGTGATCAGCAAATGAGTCAAATGGGCATAACAACATTTCAACAAATGAAAACGGCTCAAAAAATATCACGAAATTCAAAACAAATAGGCTATGTTCAGTGTGTATCATTCGCTATTATCAATACTTTGCCTGGTCAATGGGGCGAGGTTGAATGGGAAGTTGTGGTGTTCGAAGATGATAGTGCCAATGCCTTTGCCCTACCAGGGGGTAAGATCGGTGTGCATACTGGGTTATTGAATGTGGCTGAAACACCCTCACAATTAGCCACAGTGATAGGTCATGAAATTGCCCATGTTTTGTGGCGCCATGGTGCACAACGCGTTTCAGTTCAAATGGTGGCACAAACGGGCTTGCAAGTGGCTGATGTGATCAGCAAACAACAGGTAAAAGGTTCAAAAGAACGACAAATGCTTATGACTGGACTGGGCTTAGGTGCTCAAGTGGGTGTGATGTTGCCGTTTTCGCGTGATCATGAAAAAGAGGCAGATAGATTTGGATTGCATTTCATGGCAGGTGCTGGTTTTGACCCAACTGAAAGTATACAGCTCTGGCAAAATATGGATAAAGCTTCAGAGGGACAAAGGCCTCCAGCCTTTTTATCAACTCACCCAGAACCCAATCAGAGAATAGCTAAATTAACTAAGTTCATGGGAAAAGCCTTAGAGCTTGAAAAACAGGCCAAGCAAAAGGGTTTGAATCCACAATGTTCTTTATAATTTCATCCATCGAAAAAGCTTACCTTATTCAGGTGAGGTAAGCTCAACACTGTTCTTGGCAAATGATTTAATTTGTCGCAGTTGTTTAATGGTGTTATGTACCCATTGTTCCGTGTGACTGTCAGTCTCCCATGAAGCAGCATGTTGTTCGAAGCTGGCATCACCTAAAAGCATCATGTCCATCACATTGAGTTGTTTTTGAAAGGCGTTGCGGAAGTATGTCATATCGACCAAACGCATGTTTCCACTCAGTGCAGAATGGGTATTGATTTCGCTGGCATAAAACTGAGGATATAAACTGATGGTCATATGTGCCAGAAGTTTTCTGTGAGTTAAAAATTCAAAAGCAGCATTTGAAAGGGCAGAATCATTGGCTCTGGAAAAATTATTGGCAATCAGTTTACGGTAAATCTGTTGTTGTAATTCGTTGACGTGCTGGAGTAGAACGTCATTGAGTATTGCTTTTATTTCGTTCATTTCATTGAAATAACTGAATTGATCTGTAAGGTTGCTAATTTGTCCTTGCCATTGTTGCCAATTGCTGCGGATGACGGCATTGATATCAACTTTTTGAGCAGTTAAGAAGGTCAGCCGATTGGGTAACAAGCCAAAAGTGCCACGGTCCAAAGTGGTGTTAATTTGTTTGCCAACAATTGGCAATGGACAACTTAATTCTAAAGTTTCTTGATTGTTTTCACCAAACAAATAGACATGGCGTTGTTCACTCAGTAACGTTTTTGTAAAGACAGTCTTATCTTGAAATTTACCATTTAACTGGATGGACAATTGGCCTTCAAAATTGGCTATCTTATTATTATCCAGGTGGGTTCCTATGGCTTTCTTTTGTTGCCATTGGACTTGGTCATAACAAATTTCCATTTGGCCTAAGCCAAACTGCTGCGCCAATTTCAGGTGATTGGGGAATAAGTTGAGCAACTCACTAGACGGTTCTAAAGTGGCAAATGCTCCACATGATTGAGTGACATCACAGGCATTAATGACAAAGTTTTCAGGGATGTATTTGGTTTGTTGGTCTATGGACTTAAATAAATCAACATCACTGTTGGGACTTAGCTCTGCTTCGATGTATTGGTTTACTTGGGTAACAATCTCTTGTTTTAACTGTTCCCATTTAGATTTTACCAAGTTAAATTGCGCGACCAAAGGTTGCGCTGTGTTTACACATTCTGGATACATATGCAGCTGCAAACCAGTCTCAATCAACGGGTCAATTTGAGCAGCATGATTGGTTTCAGCCATGAGACCTGGCCAGCGGTCGTGAAACCAAGCTACTGTTTCTGCAGCCATAAGCCATTCAACCACATTGCTTTGTGTTACCAGTTGTTGTTGGCAATTGACTTCAGCGGCAGCCTGCATGGTTAGGTTGTTGATGATCTGTACACTCGGCAATTCAAGCGCTCTGTTGATGCTACTGGCATTATCAAGTTTGATTAAGTTACCAGCAAAGGTGCTACTTTTTGCTGTTATGGTCCCCCACTGGATAAAATCGGTTAAACAACTTTTAAATTGATTATTGGCTATAGGTACTGGAGGCTCTGGTGTATCTCGGACACTGAGGTTTAGACAAACTTCCAGGTTTTCTTGGATGTCTTTACGCAAAGGATGGGCAAAATAAGCCTCAGGATTTTTTATCCCAGTTGAAAGGGTGAATATTTGTTGATTTAAACTGTTGTTAAAATGGTCAGGATTTTTGAATTTATTGGGTAATTCTTTAAAAACAGACAGCAGCAAGGCATACAACTGATCATCAATTTCATTGATTTGAATTTCTGATTGTGTCCAATAATCACTGGCAACCTGTATGATATGAGACAGTTGTGATTGTTCATTCGCTGTTAACAAACTGGAATTGAGTTCAATCAATTGATAGATTTCAATCCAATCATAAGCC
>JBPOFV010000155.1:0-5480 GCA_051252335.1 Marinicella sp.
CCGCCACCGCACCACAATCTTCACAATAGATGATAGGAATCGGACAACCCCAATAACGTTGCCTGGATACACCCCAATCGCGCAAGCGGTAATTGATTTGGACTCGACCTGAGCCATCGGCTTTGAATTGTTTTGCCATGGCATCGAATGCTTGGGCAAAATCCATGCCATTGAATGTATCAGAGTTGATCAACTGTCCTTTCTCTGTAATGGCAGCTGTTGACAAATCACCTTCTGCATCAATCACTTGAGTGATTGGCAAGTCATATTTTTGGGCAAATTCATAATCCCGTTGATCATGACCCGGAACTGCCATCACCGCACCGGTACCATAAGTCATCAGCACAAAATTAGCTACCCAAACTGGAACTCGTTCCCCAGTCAAAGGATGCATGGCATCTAAGCCTGTGTACATGCCTTTCTTTTCCATGGTAGCCATGGCCGCTTCATTACTTTGCTCTTTACCACATTGTTTCAAGAATGCAGCCAGTTCTTCGTTATTTGTTGCAGCCTGGAGCGCTAATGGATGCTCTGGAGCCACCGCCATATAAGACACACCATATAAAGTATCAGGACGGGTGGTATAAATACTGACTTGGCCAAAATCTTCAACCTGAAAGTCCAGCTCCAAACCTTTAGATTTACCAATCCAGTTGCGTTGCATGGTTTTAACTGAATCGGGCCAACCTGGCATGTTATCTAATGAAGCCAATAATTCATCGGCATAATCAGTGATTTTCAAAAACCACTGAGGAATGGTTTTGCGTATCACTTCCGCACCAGAACGCCAACCTTTGCCATCGATCACTTGCTCATTGGCCAATACAGTCTGATCCTCAGGATCCCAATTAACCACTGCATCTTTGCGGTAAACCAGACCTTGTTCAAATAACTTAACAAACATCCACTGCTCCCAGCGGTAATAATCAGGTTTGCAAGTAGCCAATTCACGAGACCAATCGAATGCAAAACCCAAACGCTTGAATTGGGCAGTCATTTCTTCCATGTTGGCATATGTCCATTCTGCAGGTTCTTTGTTGTGTTTAATTGCGGCATTCTCAGCAGGTAAACCAAAAGCATCGTATCCAATCGGCTGTAATACATTTTTACCTTGCATTTTTTGATAACGAGCAATCACTTCACTCAAGGTGTAATTACGCACGTGTCCCATGTGCAATTTGCCACTGGGATAAGGGAACATACTGAGACAGTAATACTTTTCCTTGTTATCGTCAGCTTTGACTTCGAATGATTTATGCTCTTCCCATAGTTTTTGAGCGTGTTCTTCTACTTGTTGTGGGTTGTATTCAGTCATTGATGTTCCAACAGAAGCTTCTGCGGTTATAGTTAAGATTCAAAGCGGAAATTATACGTTTTCAACCAGTGATGGTAAAGCTGTGATTTAACTGTTAACAAAGCTTTTCAGAAATTTAAATAAAGTCGATAACTTACCAAGTTCTGACCCGCATACCCAGTTCTGTACTGTAACCCATTGACTTGGAATCCAGATTACCGGCTTCATCAATCACATAGTAAGTTGGAAACCCTTGAATTTGATAATCAATTGTTTGTTGTTCAGTGCCTAATAAAACCGGCACTTCTAATTCTAAATCAGCGACAAATTCTTCAACCGCAAGCCTGGACTCATACGACAGTGCGACCATAAAAATCTGCAATTCATCTTCAGAGCGAGCAACCCGTAAACCATTGAGGTTATCCGCAGATAAGCGACAAATTGAGCACCAAGGTGCAAAGAAGTAAAGCAATGTTTGTTGTCCTTGTTGATTTTGCAATTGATGTATAGAGCCATCTAAGGCAGTTAATGTGAAATCAGGAGCGGTTTGTCCTTCTGCTGCCAAAGAGCCTCTGTTTTGCCACCATGAAAATGAATACAGCAAAACAAATATCAATACAGCATCCATCACCATGGCGTTGTATTTATTTTTTCGCCATCTTTTAAACTTTTTCATCATGTCCTGAGCATATCCGCGTGTGATTTAAAATCATATGACCAATTATCCTAAATATTCATACAAAATAATAATTACCTCAGTTATGATTATTAATCAATTACAAAGGGGTTTGTCATGAAAAATCGCATTATATCCGTCTTATTTTTAATTTTCTGCTGTCAATTTGTTTTCGCCCAAGGTGTATATGGCGTCTTTACGCCATTACCCAATACTGGAGAAAAACAAATAGGAACGGTCAGCCCAGCAACGGGTGCCATTGGATTGCTTGGCAACAACTCATCTGTTGAAACGGGTTCATTGGATATGACCACGGGTGCGACAGCATTGAATGTGGCAGGCAACAAATCCTATTTTATTGCTCGTGACTCACTGAATGTCGACCGCATTTATACGGTTGATTTGACCACTGGCATTACTGACACCAACCCCGTTTTAACAGCCAACTATACAACCAGTAATAATTGGGGTGTATGGTACGATGAACCCAATGCGGTTCTGTATGGCATATTCAGCAATGTGGGCGGTTCTGGCACCATAGAAATGGCGTCAATCGATACCACCACAGGCGCAGTGACACAAATTCATAGTGACGTAACAGGTAATGGGCCCGGTGGATTAGGCAGCGGCCTGATGACTGGAGACTCAGATAATAATCGAGTGTTTACCTTGGTTGATGGTGAGCTCTATGTCATTGCTACAGATTCCAATGACACCGCTCACTTTTTTGAAGTAGCCAACGAAGTAAATGCTGCCCTAGATACCAGCAGTGTTTTCGGTTTGGAGTGGCACAAGGACACTGGTACCATGTGGTTTCTTTACAATGAAGACAATGTCAATGGTGACCGTCAATTGATGGAAGTGATGGGAGACGACAACTTCAATGACGGCGATGAAGTGTTTCAAAATGCCAACATATTGTTGGATAATGGAGATGCCATTCTCACTGGAAGTGGTTTAGCGGCATTGGATGTTCAATCATCAGTCTTTTTCTTTATCGGAAGACCCAGCTCTGGGGTAAACAGTGGATTATTCAGTTTGTACTCGGTGGATTTAAATGCACAGACCAGTACCAATGCAAACATTCAAGACCCTGCTGTTCAAACCAATAACTACGCAGGCATTGAAGTGCTTCCTGGACCGGAATTATCATTCAGCAAAACAGATGGCGGAGTTACAACCTCAATTCCCGGCGATACGATTACCTACACCCTGGATTATTCAAATGCAGCCGGGGCCGGTGGGACTTCAGGATTGAAAATCACAGAAACAGTTCCTGCTGAAACAACCTTTTTACCTGGCAGCAGTACTGCAGGTTGGGGTTGTTTACCTGACAACAATGCAGGTGCAACTTGTGAATTATCACCAGCCCAAATTGGCCCAGGTGGATCTGGATCAGCCACCTTTGTGGTTCAAATCGATGATTATGTAAGCGCAGCACTGACTCAAATAAGCAACAATGCAACATTAAGTGCAACCAATGCCATCAGTGATGCTATGGCAGCAGATACCACGCCCATCACAGCTGCAGCCGTGTTGGCAGTAACCAAAACAGATGGTGATGTGACAGACACCATTCCAGGTGACAGCATTGCATATATAATCACCGCATCTAACACGGGTGACCGAGTCGCCACTAATGTGGTTTTGACTGAGACGGTACCAGCCAACACTTTCCACATCCCTACAGTGCCTTTTGATTGGACTTGTTTACCTGACAATACCGCGGGATCCAGCTGTACATCAACACCAACAGATGTCGCAGATACTGGATTGGCTACTGAATTTCACTTACAAGTGATTGACTCAGTTCCAGCTGGCACCACGGAGGTCAGTAACACAGTTACCATGAGTGCAGACAATGCATCCTCGGACCAGGCTTCAGATACCACACCCATCACTTCAGCAGCTGTACTCAGTGTTAGCAAAACAGATGGCGACACCTCAATTACACCAGGTTCAACAGTTGTCTACCAAATTGACTATGGTAATACAGGTGATCAAGATGCCGATTCAACCTCCCTTGCTGAAATCGTATTAACTGAAACTGTGTTTGATCCAAGTTCAAGTTCTCCAGGGTGGGTTTGTGCCCCAGACAACACTGCCGGTAGTACCTGTACATTAGATTTAGGTACATTAGGCGGTGGCACTTCCTCATCTGTAGATTTTGGCCTGACCTTGAATTCACCAGTTCCCGGCATTTTTTCACAATTAGATAACACCGTTGTGATGGATGCCAGTAATGCCAGCTCTGTATTGGGCCAAGACTCTACTCCAGTAGACGCTTCGGTGGATTTAAGAATTGTTAAAACCGATGGTGGTGTAACTGCTGCTTTGGGTAAAGTCATCAACTACACTTTAATCAGCTTCAATGACGGTGATCGAAATGCCTTGTCAGTTGAGTTAACAGAAACAGTGCCTGATAACACCACATTCCACCCACCAAGCAGCACGGTAGGCTGGGCCTGTACTCCTGATAACTCAGCAGGTTCAACTTGTACATTTGATGTGGGCAGCTTATCTGGTTTAGGCGGTAAAAATTCTACGTTTTTTGCGGTTAAAGTTGATTCTTCACTCGATCCTGGCGTTACAGAATTAAGCAACACTGCCAGCATCAGCGCTTTCAATACTTTGGATACAGATGCTGACACAGAGCTGACTGATGTTGATCAAGTCATGCCATCGGTCACATTGATAGATGCCAATCCATCAATCACAGAAATCACATCTTGCAGTCAAAATGATGCGCAAATATCTGAAGTGATCGTATCGTTTCAAGATGACAATCCAGGACTCATTGGGGTAGATGATCCAATGAATTTTGCATTGATTGATACCGGTGCTGATCAAGACTTACAATCCTCAAGTTGTGATTTACTTGAAGGTGATGATGTGGCTGTCAATGTGAACAGCTTCGTGGTTGGTGGTACCGCAACCAACCCAATTGCAAACTTAACCCTAGATGGCCCTTTAGCTGCAGGCCAATATGTGCTTATGATTTGTGATGACATCACCGATGCAGCAGGTAATGCCATAGATGGTGATCAAAATGGTTTACCCGGTGGCCATTTACTTCGACAATTTAGGGTTGAATTTGATAACTTATTTGATAATGCCTATTTAGATGATTGTGTTGATGCTCCCATTGCACTAACACCTTGGATGGCAATTAATGATGCAGGAGATTTTGTTGATGTTAATACTCTGAATGATTTTGATTCATCGTCGTTATCAGGCTCTATATTCTTAGATAGCGCCAGTGGTAATGCTGTAGCAATTGAGCAATGTGTTAATTTCCCGAGTGATTTCAGCCATGCAGTTTCAACGGCTATTTTAGGCTTACCCAGCCAAAGTGCTGATGTTGAGATGCTGATGACTTGTGATTTTTCAGATCAACTTGATTGTGGCAACATCACAAGCAACCACAGCGAAACATTTACATTATCACCTTCAGTAACTCCTCAGTGGAATCGCATTGAAAGTATCATGTTGTTAGAGCCAAATTCACTC
>JBPOFV010000156.1:0-5479 GCA_051252335.1 Marinicella sp.
CGCAAAACCATTCAATGGTATTTAGATCATCAACAAAGGGTTGATCGTGTTAAAGACGGTAGCTACCAAGGGCAGCGATTGGGCCAAGATTCTAATCAAAACACAACACAACAAGGAGTACATACATCATGAGTAGAAAAGGCATTATCTTGGCTGGTGGTTCAGGTACTCGTTTATATCCTTTGACTCATTCAATCAGTAAACAATTGTTGCCGGTTTATGACAAACCTATGATCTATTATCCTTTAAGCACTTTGATGGAAGCTGGCATTAAAGATGTTTTGATCATCAATACACCACATGAACAAGCCTTGTTTCAACAGCTGTTAGGCGACGGCTCACAATGGGGTATGAATTTACAGTATGCGGTACAACCAGACCCAGGTGGTTTGGCTCAGGCATATTTGATTGGTGAGCAGTTTGTTGCAGGTAATGATTCCTGTTTAATCTTGGGTGATAATATTTATCATGGTGCAGGGATGCAAACATTAATGAATAATGCCAGTTCAAGAACTCATGGTGCCACTGTATTTGGTTATCGAGTGCATGATCCTGAACGTTATGGTGTAGCTGCGTTTGACGAAAATGGTGTGGTTATTGATTTGGAAGAAAAACCCAGTAAACCCAAATCTAATTATGCGGTAACAGGCTTGTATTTTTATGATGGTCAGGCCACTGATATAGCCAAGTCGTTAAAACCCTCACATCGTGGTGAACTTGAGATCACAGATTTAAACAAGGTCTATTTAGAACAAAAATCATTAAATGTAGAACTCATGGGTAGAGGCTATGCTTGGCTGGACACTGGAACTCATGACTCTTTAGCAGAAGCAACAAACTTCATATCCACCATTGAAAAACGACAAGGCATTAAAATTGCCTGTCCAGAAGAGATCGCATTTAATCAAGGTTGGATAGATGCTGAAAAAGTCATGAAACTCGCTGAACCCATCACCAAGAATGGTTATGGCCAATATTTAATCTCTTTAGTTAAGGGGCATTGATGAAAGTTATTGAATCAAAACTATCTGGCGTATTAACAATTGAGCCTAAGGTATTTGGTGATGAGCGTGGTTATTTTATGGAGTCATGGCAAAGTCAACGATACCTTGATGCGGGTATTAAACAGCAGTTTGTACAAAGCAATGTTTCAAAATCTCAAAAAGGCGTGTTAAGAGGTTTACACTATCAAAACCCCAGGCCGCAAGGGAAACTGGTCTATGTGTTATCAGGTGAAGTATTTGATGTTGCCGTAGATATTCGAAAGGGATCGCCTACATTTGGACAACATGAGTCTGTTATATTGAATGACAAAAACCTCAAGCAGTTTTATGTGCCTGAAGGCTTCGCGCACGGTTTCTGTGTGCTCTCTGAATCAGCTACATTTTGTTATATGTGTACCAACTATTATGACGCCAGCGCTGAAGCATCTTTGTTATGGAATGATAAAGATTTAGCAATCGAGTGGCCGATATCTTCACCTATTTTATCAGATAAAGACGGTAAGGCATTGATGTTAAAAGATATCAAAGAAGAATATCTGCCTGAATTTTCTCCATGAAGGTGATGCTGTGAAAGTTCTGTTAATAGGTGCTGACGGTCAGGTTGGTTTTGAGTTATGGCGTACACTTCAATTCAATAGAGAAGTGATCCCAACCACCTCTGATGGTCGTGAAGTTAACGGTATGACCACCATTAAATTGAATTTGTCTGATGGTTCAGATATTGAGAAAAAGATAGATAACATCAAACCTGATGTGATTTGTAACGCCGCTGCCTTCACCCAGGTTGATGACGCTGAATCATCTGCTGTGTTGGCTGATTTGATCAACCATGAAGCAGTTGCTGTGATGGCACAAGCCGCAAAACGAAACAAATGCTTGTTGGTTCATTATTCGACCGACTATGTATTCTCAGGTGATCACAAGTTCCCATGGAAGGAAAATGATGCGACCAATCCAAAATCTGTTTATGGGCAAACTAAGCTTGATGGTGAACAAGCCATCATAAACAGTGAATGTGAATACATGATATTTAGGACGGCATGGGTGTTTTCCACCCGTCGTAACAACTTTCTTAAGACCATGTTGCGATTGGCTGAGAATAACCAACAACTGCGAATAGTTAATGACCAACAAGGTTCACCAACTTGGGCGGCTACCATTGCTTTGGCAACCATGTTGGCATTGAATATTCCAGAAACAGGCTTGTATCATTTGACCTCGAATGGTTCGACCACCTGGTTTGGCTTTGCCCAACGTATTTTTTCTCAGGCTCAACGAATTGGCTTGATTGAAAACAAACCTGAGTTAATCCCAATTTCTACCAAAGATTTCCCCACAGCAGCCGAAAGACCCAAGTATTCGGTGCTTAATAACCAAAAATATGAGGGTACGTTCAATGTTAAACTACCTCATTGGCAAACTACTTTACAACTATGTATGCAAAGGATGAAACCATGAAAATTATACCTGTTATTCTCTCAGGTGGCGCTGGAACCAGATTATGGCCAGTTTCAAGAAAGGCTTACCCCAAGCCATTTATGCAATTAGCTGATGGAAAAACATTGGCCGAACTCACATTTGACCGTGCTTTGGATATTGCCACTGAAGGAGAGGTTGTTACAGTTACCTCACGTGACTATTATTTCCTCTGCAAAGATATTTACAGAAAAAATGTTAAATGCGATATAGAAAAACAAACATTTCTTTTAGAACCCATTGGCCGCAACACAGCACCAGCCATTGCACTTGCCGCTTTACAGGTTCAACAAGATCACGGTGATGATGCCATCATGGTGATCATGCCTTCAGACCATTTAATTAAAGACATAGATATTTTTAATAAAACAGTTTCTCAAGCGGCACAGTTAGCAGATAAGGGTTATTTAACTACATTTGGTATTTTCCCAACTGCACCTGAGACTGGTTATGGTTACATCAAAGCTGGTGAAGCCTTGAATGATCATGCGTCAGTCATAGAACAATTCGTAGAAAAACCGAGTCTTGAAGTGGCAGAAGCCTATGTATCATCCGGAGATTACAGTTGGAATTCTGGAATGTTTGCATTTCAAGTTGGCGGATTGATTGCTGCCATGCAAAACACAGCCAGTGACGTCATGATTCAAGCCCGAGAGTGCTTTAACTCAACAGATACATCAAACAATCAAGTTGAATTTGAGTTAAATCAATTCATGCAATTGCCAGACATCTCAATAGACTATGCGGTTATGGAGAAAGCCGATAAGCGTGCTGTGGTTGATTCACGTTTTGATTGGAATGATATTGGATCATGGAATGCCATGGCTAATTTGTCAGATTCTGATGAAGCAGGTAATCGCATTGAAGGCAAAGCCATTACAGTCGATTCACAAAATTGTTACATCAGAGCTGGTGATCGATTGGTTGCTGTGGTTGGCGTAAATGATCTGATGGTGGTTGATACCACTGATGCCGTACTGATTGCACATAAAGATAAGTCACAAGGAGTGAAAGATGTGGTGCAATTTTTGAAAGCCAAGGATCATGAAGCTGCTGTATTTCATAAAACTGTCCACCGTCCTTGGGGCAGTTATACCATTTTAGAAGATGAAGACGATTGTAAGGTCAAGCGATTGATCGTAAAACCAGGCCAGGTCTTGTCTTTACAGCTGCACCATAAACGCAGCGAACATTGGACTGTAGTCAGTGGCACAGCCAAAGTCAGGGTAGGGGATGAAGAGTTTTTATTGGAAGCCAATAAGTCTGTTTATATTCCGGTAGAAACTTTGCATCGATTAGAAAACCCAACTGACACTGACATTGCCTTAATTGAAGTGCAGTGTGGTAGCTATTTTGGTGAAGACGATATTGAACGATTTGAAGATATTTATGGAAGAATCGATGACAAAAAAGCCAATTCTTGATGATGACTTATTGATAACCGCACTCAATGTGGCTAAAACAGCTGCACTCAAAGCGGAAAAGGTCATAAGACGTTATTATCAAGCCGACGATCTGGATACCGAAGTTAAAGGAGACCAAACACCAGTAACCATAGCAGATAAGGAATCTGAACAGGTGATCAGAACTGAAATCACTGCTCAATTTCCTGAGCATGGCATTTTTGGTGAGGAATTTGGGCGGTCTGATAACCAAGACAGTGATTTTCTTTGGCTGATTGACCCGATTGATGGCACCAAAAGTTTCGTTCGCCAGTATCCATTTTTTTCAACACAGATTGCATTGATGTATAAAGGTGAATTGGTGGTGGGTGTATCCAATGCACCGATGTTTGGAGAGATGGCGTGGGCCAGCCTGAATGGTGGTGCATTTTTGAATGACAAGCGCATTCAAGTTAATGCTGAACTTTCAGCTCACAGTTCGTGTGTATCAACTGGCAACATCCAGTCATTAGTTAACAATAATTGGCAAAGATTAGGACAATTGCTGCAGAAATTCAGTAAAATAAGAGGCTATGGTGATTTTTATCATTATCACCTTTTAGCATCTGGAAAAATTGATTTAGTGGTTGAATCAGATGTGAACATTTTAGATATTGCAGCATTGGCTGTGATAGTGAGAGAAGCTGGTGGGAAAATCACCAACTTAAAAGGGAAGCCGATCGATCTGCAAACCAGCAGTATCTTGGCAGGAACAGAATCTACCCATGCGTTAGGAATAAATGCCTTAAATGAATGAATTATTAAAAAGTATTGAAGAGCTGGCTGTTGATGCTGGTTCTGCCATAATGGAAGTGTATCAATCAGGAGATTTTGGCGTCGATCATAAATCAGATGATTCACCGCTTACTAAAGCTGATTTGGCAGCCCACAATGTCATTGTGGCTGGTTTAAAAGAACTGACACCAGACACTCCTATTTTATCGGAGGAGTCCGCCAGTATTTCATTTGAGGAGCGAGGTCAATGGAATAAATATTGGTTGGTTGATCCATTAGATGGAACCAAAGAGTTCATAAAGAAAAATGGCGAGTTTACAGTTAATATTGCACTGATTGAAGGCGGTAAATCCGTTATGTCAGTGGTCTATGTCCCGGTTACTCAAGTGAGTTATACAGCAGCAGTAGGCGTGGGTGTTTTTAAACGAGAAAATGGCAAGAAAAGTTCTATCATGGTAATGAAAAACAGCCGTTTTAAGCCGACCATTGTCGGCAGTCGCTCACACATGAGTGATGATGTGAAATCATATTTGGATCGTTTAGGTCAACATGAATTGGTCAGCATGGGCAGCTCTTTGAAATTTTGTTTGGTTGCAGAAGGCAAAGCCGATTTATACCCACGATTAGGGTTAACATCGGAATGGGATACCGCAGCTGCTCAGTGCATTGTAGAACAAGCGGGTGGAAGCGTTGTAACTTTGGATGGCAAACCATTGATTTACAACACCAAAGATTCATTGTTGAACCCACATTTTATGGTTTATGGAGATAAAAGCCGAGACTGGGTTAACATCTGAAATTATTCATAAGACTAAAGTATTG
>JBPOFV010000157.1:0-5466 GCA_051252335.1 Marinicella sp.
AGTTGTCTACTTTGGATCAAACTGAAGTGAACTTGCCATACATCACTGCTGATGCTTCTGGCCCTAAACACATGAACGTGAAAATCACCCGTTCAAAATTAGAATCATTGGTTGAAGAGTTGGTGAAAAGAACAGTGGCACCATGTGAAACTGCAATCAAAGATGCCGGAGTTTCATTAAGTGAAATTTCTGATGTGATTTTAGTGGGTGGTCAAACACGTATGCCTGCAGTTCAAACCATTGTTGAACAAACGTTTGGCAAAAAACCGCGTAAAGACGTGAATCCTGATGAAGCGGTTGCTATGGGCGCTGCAGTTCAAGGTGGCGTATTATCAGGTGATGTGAAAGATGTCTTGTTATTAGATGTAACACCTTTGTCATTGGGTATTGAAACCATGGGCGGAGTGATGACTAAGTTGATTGAGAAAAATACCACGATTCCTACCAAGGCATCGCAAGTATTCTCAACAGCAGAAGACAATCAATCAGCGGTAACAGTCCATGTCTTACAAGGTGAACGTGAAGTGGCACATGCCAATAAATCATTAGGTCAGTTCAATCTGGAAGGTATAGCCGCTGCACCACGTGGCATGCCACAAATTGAAGTGTCATTTGATATTGATGCCAACGGTATCATTCATGTATCAGCCAAAGATAAGGCCACTGGTAAAGAACAACGCATTGAAATTAAAGCTGGATCTGGATTATCTGATGAAGAAATCGAGAACATGATAAAAGATGCTGAGTTAAATGCAGATAAAGACAAAGAATTCAAAGAATTGTCACAAGCCAGAAATGGTGCAGATGCCATGACTCATTCAACCAAACAAATGTTGGAAGAGCATAAGGAAATCATCGAAGATGGTGAGAAATCAGCCATTGAAGCGGCCATCGAGACATTAGAAACTGCTGCCAAAGGTGATGACAAAGCGGCGATTGATTCAGCAACAGAAGCTTTACAAGCAGCTGTTCAACCAGTCATGCAAAAAGTCACGCAAGCTGCACAAGCTCAACAAGCAGAACAACCTGCAGGTGAGGCAGATGCTGCACCTCAAGGTGATGATGTGGTTGATGCAGAGTTTGAAGAAGTAGAAGACGAAAAAAAGTAAGGACTGATTGATCCATTTTATTGATTGATCAAACTGATGTTTTTAAATGCCGTCTCAAGCCAATACTTGAGGCGGCTTTTTAAGTTAAAAGAACAATTATGGCACAAAAAGATTTATACGAAATATTAGGCATTCAAAAATCCGCAACCAAAGCTGAGATTAAGAAAGCATTTAAACGTACAGCAATGAAATTTCATCCGGATAGAAATGCGGATGATCCTTCAGCGCAAGAAAAGTTTAAAGAAGCACAAATGGCGTATGAAATTTTAAAAGATGAACAAAAACGCCAAACTTATGATCAATATGGCTTTGATGCTGTTTCAGGTCAAGGTGGCGGTGGACCAGGCGGATTTGGCGGCGGCTTCCAAGGTGATGTGGGTGATATTTTTGGAGATATTTTCAGCGACATATTTGGTGGTGGCGGTGGTCGACGAGGTGGTGGTCGATCTGCAGGTCCTCAACGTGGACGTGATGTTCAAATCGAAATGACTGTTGAGTTGGAAGAGGCCATCAATGGTGTCAGTAAAGAAATCAATATTCCAACCATGGTCAGTTGTGATCCATGTAACGGTTCTGGATCTAAAGACGGCGAGAAAAAATCTTGCCAAACTTGTAATGGAATAGGCCAAGTGCGTATGCAACAAGGCATGTTTTCGGTACAGCAAGCATGTCCCGATTGCCGCGGACAAGGTAGCATCATCAGCAATCCATGTGGCCATTGTGGTGGGCAGGGTAGACGCCAAGAAAGTCGCAAGTTAAATGTGAAAATTCCTGCAGGTGTCGATCAAGGTGATCGCATTCGTTTGTCTGGTAAAGGCGAAGCTGGACCACAAGGTGGGCCTGCTGGTGATTTATATGTTGATATTCATGTGCTACCGCATGATATTTTTGTTCGAGAAGGTGATTCACTGTTTTGTGACATGCCCATTGACTTTACTACAGCTTGTTTAGGTGGTGAAATCAAAGTGCCGACCTTATCAGGTGAAGTCAAATTGAAAGTCCCATCTGAAACACAATCAGGCAAACAATTTCGTTTGCGTGGTAAAGGTGTAAAGTCTGTGCGTTCTCACAGTACAGGAGACTTGTATTGTAAAGTTAATGTCGAAACACCTGTGAATTTGTCTAACGAACAAAAAGAATTGTTAGAAAAATTAGCTCAAACAATAAAAGATGCTGGTGACAAGAACAACCCCAAACGCAAAGGATGGTTTGATAATGTGAAATCCTTTTTAGATAAAATGACAGGATAAAAATGTCTCAAGCAATTAAAGTCATCATTTCAGGTGTTTCTGGCCGAATTGGGCGCCGTTTATTGAACCTGGTTTTGGAAAACCCTGATTTAGAACTGGTGGCAGGCTTGGTTGCACCCGGTAGTCAGTACATTGGAAGAGACTTAGGTGACTTCGTACAAATGAGAGCAACTGGCATCAGAGCAGTTGATACGTTGGCTGAAGTTAAAGCCGATGTGGTGATCGATTTTGCCCAACCTGAAGGTTTTGATGAATTGGTGGATTATTGTGTTTTAGGACAAACTGCTTTGGTCAGTGGGACAACTGGCCTGAATCAAGACAGTTTTGATCGAATGGGTCAAGCATCTAAGTACATTCCTGTGATGTGGACTTCTAATTTTTCATTGAATATACAAATTTTTAAAAACCTGTTACAAGTTTTTAAACAAACCAACCCAGATGGTCAATTCAGTATCACTGAAACTCATCACATCCACAAAAAAGACATGCCGTCAGGTACTGCCATCTCATTGGCTCAATCCATTGATACAGAAAGAAGCATGATCAAAACAGATGAAGCCTCATTTAGGCTTGGAGCAGTGGATATTCATGCCATTCGTGAAGGAGAAGTTCCTGGAACGCATGAGGTTATTTGTCAATTAGCTGATGAAACCATCACCATGAAGCACGAAGCTCATGATCCTGCCATATTTGCCAAAGGGGCATTAAATGCCGCGCATTGGATCAAAGGTAAACCCAGCGGATTTTACGATTTGAATGCGGTTTTGATGGGTTGATTGTAAAGACTTCGACTTCGCTCAGTCAGCGGAGCCGAAGTGAATGTAATGCCGCGCACTGAGCGGAGCCGAAGGGAATGAAATGTCGCGCACTGAGCGGAGCCGAAGTGAATAAAATGTCGCGCACTGAGCGGAGCCGAAGTGAATGAAATGTCGCGCACTGAGCGGAGCCGAAGTGAATGAAATGTCGCGCACTGAGCGGAGTCGAAGTGAATGAAATGTCGCTCCCTGAGCGGAGCCGAAGGGTCGACCTGCTAATCAATCACTGGTGATTCCAATCATCTAAATCATCTGAATTATTGGGTGAAAGCCCGATGATGTCGCCTTCGGTATGGACACCTAAACCTAAAACAGTTCGATTGGCATAGTTAAAGTAAGCCGCTACTTGGTTAATTTCCAGTATTTCACCGTCATTCCAACCCACTTGTTGCATGGATTGGATCATGGACTCTGACATACTTCCAGGTTCCCGTGTTAATGCTTTGGCGTAATCAAGTGCAACAGAATGTTGAGCTGTCAACAGATCATGTTCTCTGGTTAACAATTCAATTTTGATCTGATTGGCTTTATCTGGGTCACCGATCAGTCTGGACATGCCAGAATAATGGTGATCCACGCAGTAATGACATTCATTCAATAGGCTGACATATACGCCGATACATTCCAAAAACCACTTATCGATTTCATTGGCAGGGTGGTGTAACGTGTATTTATACAAAGTCATGTGGCCTTGCATGGTATGCGGACGTAATGAATGTGCCAACATGATGTTGTCTACATTGTCATCAGGTCCCTTAACTTGATTATAAAGTTTGAGCAGGGCGCCTGTGGCTTTTTTGAATGGGATGGTGTTAATCCAAGTCATGTGTATGTGTTCTCTTGAGGTAAATAATGGTGTGAAACAAAGCGATTCCAGCCTTTTTTGTTTTTAGACTCAACCGCCCAATGAAATCCTGTTGACTCACTTGGCCAATAAAACTGTCTGGCAAATCCAGCTGGCATTTGAGCAGCAAACCCGATGGCATGTGGGTGTATGTCCGAAACATCGTACACTTGACCTTGTGACTGTTTGCCATCATTGGTAAAAGACCAAAAAGTGAGGTTTTTTTGTGCATCAACTCCAAATAAACAATATTCAGCATAAAGTGTGTTCGCAAAGTTCCAGTCAACCACCAGCTCAATGTATTTATTGTTCAGCTTTGGTTGAAAGGATCGGGTACACACCAAAGGACCACGATCTGTTTGTGTTTGACAAACCCAAGATCCCAATAAGGGTTTAAACAACCCCAGTGTGCCGCGCCCTTTTTTCCAAATGATTTGATCACTCATCTGTGAATTATAGCACCCGCGCCTTATCACTTCTGGCACTTCAATGTTGGTAACTATTTACGCTATAATAATTGCATATATTTCCTAGGAGAGTGATATGCGTGGTGCAAATTTTTTAATGTTTATCCTATTAGTTGCAGGTGCTGCAGTGTTTTGGGGTGTTTCAATATATAACCGTTTGGTCAAGAAACGCAATCATGTTGAAGATGGTTGGAGTGGCATCGATGTACAGCTTAAACGGCGCCATGACTTGATCCCGAATATTGTCAATGTAGTTAAAAAATATGCTGAACATGAACAAGAGACTTTAGAAAAAGTGATTAATTTACGCAATGCGGCTCAACAAAAACACGCACCTGGCCAACAAGCGGAAGAAGAACAAATGTTGTCACATGCCTTATCAGGTTTAATGGTACAAGTTGAAGCTTATCCAGATTTAAAAGCCAATACCAATTTTATCGACTTACAAAAACAGCTTCAAAAAATTGAAGATGACATTCAATATGCCAGACGCTATTACAATGGTGCCGTGCGTGAGTACAACACAGCTGTTCAATCATTCCCCTCAAATTTCATAGCCAATAAATATGAGTTTAATGAAGCTGAATTTTTTGAATTAGAAAATCCTAAACATGCGGAAAATCCTGAAGTAAACCTTTGATGTCATTGAAATTTAAATTAATTATATTGATACTACTGTTGGGTTTTGGCTCACAGTTAATGGCCTATGAACACATCAAAAGTTTTCACAGTGACATCACTCTCAATTCAAATGGTGATGTTTTTGTCACAGAAACCATTCAGGTTGTAGTTGAGCACAATAAGATAAGACGTGGTATTTTCAGAGACTTTCCAACATTATATCAAACTGCATTGTTAACCAAGTCGAGTGTTGATTTTGAATTAATTAAGGTGCTCAGAAATGGAAGAAATGAACCTCATCATACAGAGAAACTGAGTAATGGCGTGAGGATTTATATTGGCAACCGTTCTGGCTTGGTT
>JBPOFV010000158.1:0-5455 GCA_051252335.1 Marinicella sp.
GGATTACATCATTGATGCAGATCATGTAAACAAGTCGGTGGGTGAATTATCTGAAGATGAAGATTTAAGCCGATACATCTTGTAGCATTGGGTTAAAAACTTGTGAAAAACAGACTTTCAAGAGATAATACGCGGCTAATCACAAAATTATTTAGAAGAGGAACACCATGAATACAAAATTTAAAATTTTATCGCTGATGTTAATTGCGATGATGGGATTAGTGGCTTGTGGAGGTGATGATGCCACCAATTCTGCTGCTGATGAAATAGCAAAACTGGACACCGATACTCCTGATGGCGCTTTTAAAGCATCTATTGCAGCCATGAAATCAAATGATCTAGGTTCATTGATAAAGAGCTCATTAAGTGCACAACAATACAATGAATTGGTTACAGAATTTGAAAACAACAAAACTGCTAATTTCAGTGAAGCGGATAAAGCTCAATTCGCGCAAGCTATTGGTATGTTGACAGCAGAAGGTGCAGAAGACAATCTATATGCCATGGTTGAACCACAATTGGAACAAGCTCGTGCTATGTTACCTATGATGTTAATGATGGGTAAAGAACAAGTCATTCAAGGCATCAAACAAAATCCCATGTTGCCTGAAGGTCAACGTGACTCTGCGGCCACTGTAGTCAGTGCTGCGATGGACTGGGCTGGAGAAAATGACATTTTGAGTGAAGAAAAAACCAAAGCAGCGATAGCTGCCTTAGTTGCAACTGCTAAGTCATTGAACATGACTTCATTAGATGATGTTCAAAACATGAGTTTTGACCAAGCCTTAGAAAAAGGCTCATTGGCTTTTGGTGGCGTTAAAAATGTTTTGAATGCCTATGGTATTTCAATGGATGACATGTTGGATTCAGTTCAAGTGGCTGATGTAAATGTTGACGGTGATAAAGCCACCATGAATGTCAGTTTTGATGTTTTTGGTGAAACAGTTTCACAAGCCATGAGCATGATCAAAAAAGACGGTGTTTGGGTTGGCGATAAATAATCCCAAATCACAGCATAAAATTAAAAGGGTCGTTTCACGGCCCTTTTTCACCTGTATACTTAAATAATGACAGCATTTTATTCAGTCCAATCCTACCATGTCTATTTTAAGTAAACTGCTTTACTTGCGGGTAAAAGTTGAATACAGCCCAAGTAAATTAACCAGCTTGGAAATCGACCCTGATGTGCCTTTTGTCTATGTGTTATCTTCAGAGTCAAAAGTTTCGCGCAGTATTTTATGGGAAGAGATCAAGCGTGGTAATTTACCTAAACCCTTTAAGTTAGATACTGAATTTTCATTGACCAAGAGTATCTTGGCATCTGAAAAAACCATTGGTTTTTGGAACCGCAAAAAGGACTACAAAGAATTTGAAGATCAACTGGCAGCAGTGATCAAACAAATCAAAACCGATCCAAACAAACAAATTCAATTGATCCCAATTTCTGTTTTTTTGGGCCGCGCACCTGATCGAGATCACGGTATTTTTAAAGTCATTTTCTCGGAAAAATGGGGCATCACAGGACGATTCAGGAAGTTCATCTCTTTTTTGGTGCATGGCAAACATACGCTGGTTCGCTTAAGTCAGCCGATTGTTATTAATGCAAAATTGGACTCAAATGATGAGTCGGATAAAATGGCTCACAAGCTATCTAGGGTCTTGCGTTTGCACAACAACCGGGTAAAAACTGCTGTGGTTGGTCGGGATTTATCGCATCGCAGAACCATCGCCAAAAACATCATTAAAAGACCGATTGTGCAACAAGAAATTGCCAATTATGCAGAACGCCGTAAGATTTCTACAGAAGCAGCACAAAAGGAAGCCGCTAAGATCATTCGAGAAATAGCTGCAGATTACTCATATTCTTCAATTAAATTTATGAGTGGCATCTTCAGGTGGTTTTGGACCAAGGTATATGATGGCGTGAAATTAAACTTTTTTGATGATTTTCGTAACCTGACCACCGAAAAAGAAATCATCTATACGCCTTGTCACCGAAGCCATATTGATTATTTAATTTTGTCTTATTCATTGTATGAAAAAGGCATAGTTCCACCACATATTGCCGCAGGCATAAACCTCAATTTGCCCTTGGTTGGACGTATCTTGCGAGGTTCTGGCGCTTTCTTTTTGCGCCGTTCATTCAATTCTGTCTTGTATTCCACCATATTCTCAGAATACTTAAGTTCACTCATTGCTCATGGTGTCTCGATTGAATATTTTATCGAAGGAACGCGGTCTAGAACTGGCAGGTTGTTACATCCTAAAGCCGGTATGTTGGCCATGACAGTACGAAGTTATTTGAATGAACGCAGTAAACCTTTGGTGTTTTTACCTTCATCGTTGAATTATGAAAAATTGATGGAAGGGGCATCCTATAAAAGTGAATTAGGTGGTAAAGGCAAGAAAAAAGAATCCATTGGTGGTTTGTTCAAAACCATCAAATTACTGAAAGAAGACTATGGGCGATTAACTGTTAATTTTTCTGAGCCCATTGAATTGGATGAAATACTGGATAAATACAAGCCAGATTGGCGTGACATCAAGCTTGAAGTCAAAGAAAAACCTAAGTGGTTTAAAGATGTGGTCTCAGACACGGGGACACGAATACTCACAAAAATTAATGAAGCTTCTCATGTAAACCCGATTAACTTATTGGCCATTACATTATTATCTACCCCCAATCGAGCCGCTTCAGAAACCAACTTAAAAGCCCAGATAGAACAGTATAAAAAAATCATCCTAAATTTACCTTATTCTGCCCGTACAACTGTGACCACGTTGTCGGTTGATGAAATCATTGAGAAAGGCATAGTCCTGGGTTTTATTCAACGAGTTGAACATACTTTGGGTGATGTCATACAGGTCAAAGACGACATGGGTGTGTTGATGACTTACTACCGCAATAATGTCTTGCACTTGTTTGCAGCCAGTTCCTTTATTGCGATGTTTTTTGTCAATGATCTGAAACAGCCACGCAAAGAAGTTTTGCGCATGATGGCCATTGTTTATCCATTTATCAAACATGAATTGTTCCTCAAGTGGACCCGAGAAGAGTTTGTCGAATACGGACGCAAAACGCTTAAACTGCTGAAAGACTTAGACCTGCTGGTATCTGTTGGGCGTAATTTAGAACGGCACAAAGGTGGTTCATTACAAGCGGCTCAGTTGCGGGTATTGGCCAATGCGTTGATGCAAACTTATGAACGTTTCTTTATTGTCATTGCGTTACTGAAAAAGCGTGGTTCTGGTAACTTAACCAGCAAAGAGCTGGAGTCTTTATGTCATCAAGTGGCCAGCCAACTTTCACTCCTGTATGAATTTAATTCACCTGACTTTTTTGATAAAAACTTATTCAGACAGTTCATATCAATCTTGAAAAAAGAACAGATCATTAAAACCGATTTGGCTGGAAAAATCATCCATTCCGAAAACTTAGAACCCATGTATCAAGGGGCAAAGAACATCCTATCGCGCCGTATCAGACACAGTATTTTGTACTTATTGTGATTTTCAATTTTAAATCACCTTAAATTGATTTTCCCAATGTTCCAGCAGTTAAAATCCTTGGCCGGACTCAGACTTTCTACTTTAAACTTTTGGCTTTGTATGATTGACTATCAGGTCGTTTGTTTTGACAGATACATGGCTTGGTCAGCTGCTGATAAGGCTTCATCAAAGCTCTGATTTTCTGTCATTTCATGCAGACCAACAGAAACACTGATGGCAGGACATGTATTTGTGGCATGAGCTAATGATTGACTAAAGTCCTTAACCAATGGCAGTGTTGTTGTTTTGTTTTGATCATTAAAGACTGCTAAAAACTCATCGCCACCTAAGCGAAACAAGCCTGCTTTAGAATCGAAATAATTACGCATTGAGTCAGCAATTCTGGTCAAACATAGGTCACCTACAGCGTGCCCCCACTGGTCGTTTATTAATTTAAAATTATCAACGTCTATATAAATCAATACTGTCTGACCACTAGTATCTGACATGTATGATTTGAGTTTTCGACGATTCCAAAGTTTTGTTAATGGATCTTCATCTATCAATTCTCGTAAGTTTTGTTGAGCTTGCTCAAGATCCAAATTACGGTTCTGAACTTCTTTAATCACTCGATTTGAAATGGCCAGTACACAAGTGATGCCAACAATGAGCTCAGATATGGAATCAAAAAAAGAAATTCTAGTCATATACCTGGGAACAGCTTCTCCCCAAAGGGTTGGAATTAAGACAGAGCCATGATGTAAAAACACCATGCCCTCAAGGCAAAATACAGCGGGCAAGATCCAGCCACTGTGAAAATTCTTTTTGACAATAAAAAACCCACCCGCACCGAATAAAACAGCACCGACTAAAAGGTAGACCATGATTTGAATGTGTAGTGTATTTAATGGTGTGATCAAGATTGTCAGCAACGACAGTACCGTAATAACCAGCCATAATTTGATCATTTTTTGCGAGATAATATCTATGCGATTCAAATGTCTGCTGAGCCCAATAACCAATAATATGGCAAACCAGGTCTTACAAAAAGCATACAGCAAATAAATGCCTTTCAGACTGAATTCACTTAAATAACCCGTTCCAGCTAAGACGGCGAATATGGACAATAAGGCCAATAAATTTGAGAGCCATGCCAGTGACCAAAATGAAATGTAGCGTCTTGGAAAGTGAGTCCATAAAGAGATAAAAACCACCGTTAAAACCAATAAGATTGCTAGCTGTACAGAAACAGCCCAGGTATTAAGCGCCACATCAATCGATGTATCGAGATGAGTCGTAGTTGTTTGTTGATTATTCAACACAGTGCGATGTAATTATCCATGTGAATTCAATACAAATGATACAGGATCAAAAAACAATTGGGTAGAGTAAGCCAAAATAATTGTTCGACAGATTAATGAGTAAACTGAAGCGAAAAGGTGGTGCTTATCGATTTAACAAAGCATCAGCTGTAGATATACATACAGTTGGGCTAACAGCCTCATGGTCGTTTTAAACTTGATGGGTCAAACCTGCCAGGTGATCATTGATATGCATGACGTGGGCCCAGATATATTGTTGATGAGTCAACTCGCCATAAGCAAAATGAGGTTGCGGCTTAGCTTGGAATTGCTTGAAATCATTCAATGCACTTAACAAGCGATTCAAAGCCAATGTTTGGTCATTGGCTTGCAACAGAGGGGCTCCTGGAATGGGCTCGTTGAGTTCATGACTCATTTTCCCTCGAGTCGAAAATATCTTAAATGCAGCTTGGCCTATGGTTGCTTTAAAAACATCTGACTCATGTGCAGGGTAACCGGTCATTGAATATTCAACACTTTGTGCTAAATGGTTGAACAGTTGGCACAAATTCCAAGCATTTTGATTGACTTTGGTTTGGGCCTCTAGTTGATGTAAATCTTTGATGGCTTGTTCAATGGTTAATTGTTCCAACTCGGTACCATTC
>JBPOFV010000159.1:0-5446 GCA_051252335.1 Marinicella sp.
GTTTTATGGTGAGAATAACACGGGATATTTGCGCATATTAGTGAACCTAGGAGCTAATCTACAAAGTCAGGGTAAATTATCTCAAGCTGTGAAGATTCAAGAACAAGCAGTCGGCTTAACAGCATCATTAAATGGTAGCAGGCATCACGATACACTCATGAGTAAGATGAATTTAGCCAATACATACGTTTCGTTGAATCGTTTGGAAGAAGGTGAGGCTTTGATGAGAGAAGTTTTGGAGTTGTCGCTTGAGGTTCTTGGTTCAGAACATGTGAGAACCATGACTTTGCAATACAACTTAGGTGAGTTGTTGAACAACACTGGCCGGTTTTCAGAGTCATTGGCTTTAAGTCTTGAGGCCTTGGTGGTGATGCAAAATAATTTGGGTGATGCGCATTTGGTTACCTTGTTGACGCATGATAATGTGGCCGTCAGTCTCATGGGCTTGAATAGAATGCAAGAAGCAAACACTTATTTTGAGATGGCATTATCTGGACTCATTAAATCTTTTGGTACGCAGAACCCGTATTATTTATTGGTCAGAGGGCATCAAATTGATGCGCTGATTAAGGGCCATCAAGTCAGTGAGGCTGTCGAAGCACTGAAGCAAATGATTGTTGTGCAAAAGGACTTACTGGGGGAGTTACATGATGAGGTCATACAGTCTGAAACTAAACTGCAAGAGTTGCTCACCCAGCAATCAGCTAGGTAAGCAACTTTGGTTTTGAGAGGTTGGTTTATTCAAAGCCGTTAACAAAAATGAGCTCAGACTCATGTGGCGATTCGATGGCACCTATATCAACCCGACCATGTTGGACCCGAATATCTCCCAAGATGTCTACTGTGCCAAGAATCCAAAACTCATCAAAAGGGATAGGTAAAGGACAGGTGCTGCAAGGTTTGGTGCCTGCATTGAGCAGCTGTGAATAACTGGCAGGTGTGTAACTGAAAAGACCTGGAACAAAATGCGGTGGTGCTGAAATATTTCCAGTAGATTCAATGGGTGTAGTTCCAAATAGGTTGCCAATGTTGTTGGTTTTTAAATACACATCGCCACTAAAACTCAGGTGTAAATCGCGATTACCATTGTTATAGAGTATGTTGTTGACTATCAGCGTTTCAGAGCCCGTGGCTGTATAAACCTGGAGACCTCCGAAATTGTTGCTGGCATCACCACTGTTATCAAAAACCGTGTTGTTGGTGAAATAAATCCCTGAGCCGCTGTCTTGATTGATTTCAATCGTATTATTGCCGTTTGTAGATTCATTCAGTGTGAATATATTGTTGCGGAAATAACTGCGTTCACCGGAACTGTAAAAAGTGATGGCACTGGCTTTTTCTGCTTGATTGTTTATAAAAATTGATCTTTCAATGTTGACCTGGCCGGTATGAGTGAAGCCACTGGCATGCCAAAACCGTAAACCACCTCCGGCTGATAAAGCTGCGTTACCACCATTGATGAATGTCAGGTTGCTGATGGTGATTTCGGAATTACCACCTGACCTGATATTCATGATACGTGTTGTGCTGTCCCCATCCAATACAGTATTCCAAGGGTCGCCAGATAATTGTTGCCCACATGTGTTGCCAAAAAATTCAGTCCAGCCTCCTGAAATGGTTAAATCCCAACCAGCACCTTCGCTGTAACTGAATTCACTGCCTGGCGTGGTGTAACTGCCTTCTACAATTTTAATGACATTGTGTTGATTGTTGCTTTGAGCGATGGTCAACGCTGCTTGTATTCCTGCGCCGGTATTGGCGCAGAATTCAGCGGCGTGAAGATTGAAAGTCATGGTTAAAAAGAATGTTGTTAATAATTTATATGTTTTCATAGTTTTCTCCTTATTGTGGCTAAACACGGTGTAAATGTGTTGTGCTTTAATTAGGAAATGCTTCAGAGTGGTCAATCAACACAACTATTTTAGGATTTATTTTTTTATGACTGGTAAATAGGCTGAGTTTTATACGTGCAATCATTAATAAATCAGAATTCCCTTAAGTTAAAATTGGCTTGATCTCAGTGCTGTAACAACTGTATTTTGAGGTTTGGTAGCATGGTTGAATTGACCTACTCAGTTAAGGGTTGGAGGTCTTGTTGAGGGGTGACAATGTATATTGCAGCAGTTCACTAGTCTTGATCTAAGTAATCCGCTGCGCATGGTTTCTTATTCAAAGCCGTTGATGAAAATCGGTGGTTCAGCCGATGTTTCCATGGCTCCTATATCAACGCTACCTAATTGTTTTCTGATGTTTCCCACCAAATCAACTGTGCCTTCAAACCATGCCAATTCGAAAGGTGTTGGAATAGGAACAGAACTGGGTGGATCATAACCAGCATTGACCAAAGGTGAGCCATAGGATGGTGTGAATTCTAAAATTCCTGTGTTGAATTCAGGATCAGCAGAGATATTTCCAGTCATGCTGAATGGTTCTTCACCAGTCCGTATACCTACATCGTTGTGGTGTAAAAACACACCTCCTGGTCCATGAATATGTAGATCTCGGATACCATTATCAAACAACACATTGTTACCTATGTAAATCTGCGAGCCTGTGTGGGTAGAAAAATGCACCCCGCCCAAATTGTCGAGACTGTCCCCTGTGTTTTGAACCATGGTGTTGTTGGTGAAATACATGTCGGCATCTGTACCTAGACTGATGAGTCCAGTATCGCTGCCATTGGTTGTTTCATTCAACGTAAAAATATTGTTGCGGATAATGCTCTTGCCTCCAGAAATAACAAAATACAACGCACTGGCGTATCTGGCTTTGTTGTTGATGAATGCATTCCTTTCAATAAGGACTTGAGAATTGGGTGACACAAAATAGAGACCTGCTCCATGTTCTAAGTTGTGATTGCCGCCGTTAATGAAGGTGAAGTTGCTGACTGAAATTTCTGCGTTGCCACCTTCTGTAATACTCATGATTCGGGTGGAGCTGTTGCCGTCTAATACTGTGTTGTATGGGTTGCCAGCAAGTTGTTGCCCGCATGGATTGCCAACAAATTCGGTCCACCCTCCCGATATTTCCAGGTCCCAACCGCCACTACCATTGTAACTGAGGGTGCTGCCCGCTCCTGTACTGAGGTAACTGCCTTCAGCCACTTTAATTATATTATGTTGGTTGTTGTTTTCAGCCAAAATGAGGGCTGCGCGAATTTCAACATAAGAATCAACACAAAATTCGGCTGCTTGAACCGATGTGGCAAACATCAAATTGATCGATAATATTAAGAGGCATACTTTCATGTGGTTTCTCCTGTTATTAGGCGTTTATTGATAGAAGATGATTGAAACGGTAGAAACAACACAATTAATTGAATTTTTCTTGTGATAAATCAACACAATCATCCATGGGTTAGATTGAATGTTAGTGTGCGCTGCAACTTCATTCGAATCATGGCCCTACCGGGTATATGTGCTGAGGTTGAAAAAGATCACAGTGAGGTGGATAAGTTGTCATTAAGCTAACAAAAAAATAACACAAGTTGCAGATATTTGACATGTCACATGGTAGAATTGCCGCGTTTGGCCTGTGCGATAGATAATCGCAGTGATTGTAACTTTAAAAGTGCAGTTAAAACTTGGGTTTAGGATAGTTTGCTGGCATGCCGATGGCGTGAAGTTTTTTCTTGAATACAACCGCTTGGATAAAGGCCTTGGTTTTCAAAAATTCATTAGGGTATTAATTTATGAAAAAAGCGCAAATGAAATTCATGATGCTGATTGCTGGAATATTGGTTTCAACCATGTCTGCAGCAGAGTATGGATTGAATTTAAGAAAAGGCGTGACTGAATTCAGTCAAACGGCTTATGGGATGCATACTTTCACATTGTGGATATGTATCGTTATAGGAATCATCGTTTTCGGTGCAATGATATATTCAATCTTTGCGCATCGAAAATCAAAAGGCTATAAGCCGGAACAATTCACACACAGCACCACCGCTGAGGTGATTTGGACCATCATTCCTATTTTGATATTGGTGGTGATTGCAATTCCTGCAACCAAAGCATTGATTCAAATGGAAAACCCAACCACTGAAGATGGGAAGAGGTTGCCGATGGAAATGACGATTAAGGTGACTGGTTACCAATGGAAATGGAAATACGATTATTTGGATGAAGGTATCAGCTTCCTCAGCACCTTGGCCAAAGAAAGTAATGTCGCCAGACAATTGGTGCCAAAAGCAGAAAGAATTGATCCCTATACAGTTGAAAACTATTTGTTGGATGTAGATAACCCATTGGTGATTCCAGCCAACACCAACATCAGATTTTTATTAACAGCTGATGACGTGATACATGCTTGGTGGGTTCCGGATTTCGGCTGGAAACGAGATGCCATTCCTGGTTATGTGAATGAAGCATGGACCAATGTTAAAACACCAGGTACTTATCGAGGCCAGTGTGCTGAATTATGCGGTAAAGATCATGGCTTCATGCCGATTGTGGTTGAAGTGTTAAGCAAAGCTGATTACGCCATTTGGCTTGATGAGCAAAAAGGCGTTCAAGAAGTCGAGGCTGAATTAGTAGAGACTGAATGGACCCAAGAAACACTCATGGCCAAAGGTGAAGAAGTTTATAACAGTCAGTGTGCAACTTGTCATCAAGTGTCAGGTGCTGGCATGCCACCAGCATTCCCAGCATTAGCTGGTAGTGAATTGGTTACTGGGCCTGCTGCTGATCAAATTGAATTGGTCTTAAATGGCAAGCCTGGAACGGCCATGCAAGCCTTCGGTAACATTTTATCTGAAACAGATATTGCTGCTGCCATTACCTACACCAGAAATTCTTTTGGCAACACAGCGGGCGACAGCGTTCAGCCAGCTGAAGTCAAAAGCATGAAACAATAAGAGAGAGGATTTATTATGAGTCAAGATATTACACATGATGAAGTAACTCATGGCCATGATCACCATGATCATGACCACAAACCTAAAGGATTTGTGAAGCGTTGGTTAATGACCACCAACCACAAAGACATTGGTACTTTGTATTTAATTTTTGCCTTCGCCATGTTTATCATTGGTGGCGCCATGGCAATGATCATTCGATTGGAATTGTTTCAACCTGGTTTGCAGTTTGTAGAGCCTGATTTCTTTAATCAAATGACCACCATGCATGCGTTGATCATGGTATTTGGTGCGGTGATGCCTGCATTTGTGGGATTGGCTAACTGGATGATTCCATTGATGATTGGTGCACCTGATATGGCCTTGCCAAGAATGAATAACTGGTCATTTTGGATATTACCATTCGCATTTACTATGCTGCTTTCTACCTTATTTATGGAAGGCGGTGCGCCAGCCGGTGGTTGGACCATGTATCCACCTTTTGTCTTACACGGTGGACATAATGTTGGATTTGCGGTATTTGCTGTCCATATGATGGGTATCTCATCAATTATGGGTGCAATCAATGTCATTGCCACCATCATGAACATG
>JBPOFV010000160.1:0-5441 GCA_051252335.1 Marinicella sp.
TGAAAACACATGGCTTAATCTTTTTAATGTGCTTTATCCTAACAGCTACAGCCAAGCCCCATCGAGAAGACCGACTTGACTTAGGTTTGACTGATAAACAAAAAACACAAATGCTGCAAGTGCAACAAAACCAACATGAACAGTTACAAAAAGCCCGGGCCCAAATCATGGCTGAGAGTAAGAAAAAAATGGCGACATTTTTGACGGTTGAACAATTACAAAAAATTGAAAGCGTACAGGCTCACAGAGAAAGAGATGAACAAATGCGAAAAGAGCGCAAAAAAAGGAGACACGCACACAAACGAGAAAGAAGATCGGAATAAAAAACCATTAAATAAACAAGGAAGCGCTGGTTTACCAGCGCTTTTTTTACGCAAAAAAACCCACAATAAAATTAATATGTACTAACATACCTGCATGTTAAACAAACAACGATCAAAAGCCATCTTGGCGCTGTCATTGCCCATCATCGGGGGCATGATGTCACAGAATATTTTGAATTTGGTTGATACCGCAATGGTGGGGCGTTTAGGTGCACCAGCACTAGCCGCTGTTGGTTTAGGTGGTTTTTTAAATTACATGTGTGTGGCCTTTTTATTGGGTTTGAGCGCGGGTGTCCAAGCGATGGTTTCAAGACGCATAGGCGAAGGCAAAGAATCCCAAGCTGCTTATCCATTGAATGCGGCTTTATTGTTGATCCTGGCCGCAGCCATTCCCATGACAGTGCTGCTGTATTTTTTATCACCTCACTTAATAGAGTGGTTTAACCCTGATCCGCTGGTTATGGAACAGGGCACGCCGTATCTACAGGCACGATTTTTAGGTTTAATTTCCTTGGCAGTACACTTCAGTTTTCGCGGTTATTGGAGCGCCATTCAAATGACCAAGGTTTATTTGAAAGCCTTGTTATTTGCTCATGCCAGCAACATTGTGATCAGCTATGTTTTGATTTTTGGTAAATTTGGTATGCCAGCCTTAGGAACTTTTGGTGCTGGTTTGGGCACCAGCATCTCGATTACATTGGCGGTGTTTTATTATTTTTACTGTGCCTATAAACACACCCGAGGTTATGGGTTTTTGGAAAACTTACCGACCAAAGCCACGGTTTTACAAATGATCAGAACCTCCATGCCCTCCTCAATCCAACAATTCTTTTTTGCAGCTGGATTCGCTGCCTTGTACTGGATAATTGGACAAGTGGGAACAGAAGAGTTGGCTGGAGCCAACGTGATTATTAATTTAATGTTGGTGGGCTTGTTACCAGCCATGGGATTTGGTTTGGGTGGCGCTACATTGGTGGGCCAGTCACTGGGTAGAAAAGATGTTATTGGGGCTCATTTATGGGGTTGGGATACGGTGAAACTGGCCTGTTTGACGGCAGCTTTTTTAATGCTACCGGTCATCATATTTCCGGAATGGATTTTGACTTTATTCCTAACTGATCAAACCACCGTCATTGAATTAACCCGGTTTCCTTTACAGCTGGCTGCAATTTCCTTAGGTGTGGAGTGTATTGGTATTGTGTTGTTTAACACCATCAATGGTGCCGGTGACACCACCAGCACCATGAAGATTTCTTTCGCGCTACAGTGGATACTGTTTTTACCTATGGCATGGTTCGTCGGACCGTATTTGGGTTTAGGATTGACGGCCATTTGGATTGGTCAAATTATGTATCGATTGATTTTTACTTGGGCCATGATCAGTATGTGGCAAGGTAAAAAATGGTCAACAGTTGAGGTATAAAAATGAATGACAAAAAACGTTGTGGTTGGGCCGAAAATGCCAGTGATTTAGATAAAAAATACCACGATGAAGAATGGGGAGTTCCTGTTTACGATGACTATGTATGGTTTGAGTTTTTGACCTTAGAGGGCGCACAAGCGGGCCTAAGCTGGTCCACCATCTTAAATAAAAGAGCTGGTTATCGAGAGGCTTTTGATGGTTTTGACTACCGCAAGATTGCTCAATACTCAGAGGCCAAACAAGCACAGTTAAAAGAAAATCCCAACATCATAAGAAACAAATTAAAGATTAAATCAACAGTCACCAATGCCCAATCCTTCTTAAAGGTGCAAGCAGAGTTTGGTAGTTTTAATAACTATATTTGGTCATTTGTAGGAGGAGCACCGATAATCAACCATTGGCAAGATATGTCCGAGGTGCCAGTGAGTACAGTCGAATCAGATGCTTTGAGTAAAGATTTAAAAAAACGTGGCTTTAAGTTTATCGGCACGACGATATGTTATGCTTTGATGCAAGCCACTGGGTTGGTCAATGACCACACCATCGATTGTTTCTGTTATACCAAGGAGTGAACCATGAAAAAATTAATACCATTGATCTTAATTTTGCTGTTGATGGCATGTGTTAAAAAACCAGAGCCAAGTAAACAACAGATGTTTTTCACCCACTTAAAATCAATGTGTGGCCAGGTGTTTGAAGGCGCGAGTACTTTTCCTGAAGATCCAAACCATGACTTTGCCGGAAAAAAATTGGTTGCAGATTTTGCCCAATGTGATGATTCACAAGTACGTATAAAGTTTGCAGTGGGTGAAGACCACTCTAGAACCTGGGTCATTACTCAATCACTTCAGGGGTTGTTATTAAAACACGACCATCGACATCATGATGGGACTCCAGATGAAATCACCAATTATGGTGGTTGGGCCAATGATCAAGGAACCGAGTGGCAACAATATTTCGCGGCCGATCAAGAAACAGCAGACTTGATTCCAGCAGCAGCCACCAATGTGTGGATGTTGCATTATGAACCTGAATCTCAGGTATTAACTTATGACTTGAAGCGTCATAATTTACCCAGATACCAAGCTCAACTTACCCCGAAACAATGAGCTTTGAGTTACTGACTAAGCGCTTACAACTTTCAGAGTTGACAACAGCAGATGGGCCATTTATCCAAGCTCTGTTTACCGATCCGGACTGTTTACGATTCATAGGTGATCGGGGCATTACAGACTTACAATCTGCCAACCAATATTTACAAGATCGACTGATCGCTTCTTATCATGCTCATGGTTATGGATTGTATAAAGTGTGTTTAATTGATGACGATACAGCCATGGGTATTTGTGGCTTGGTAAAACGAGATGCAGAAAATCCTCCTGACATTGGCTTTGCCTTCCTGCCTAAGTATCGCTGTGGCGGCTATTGTACCGAAGCAGGTCAAGCCATAATAAACTGGGCTAAAACAAAAAAGATCAGTGATGTGATCTTGGCCTATACCAATCCAGATAATCTTGCTTCTATACGAGTCTTAGAAAAAATTGGCTTAGTGAAAAAAACCATCACAACCTTACCTGGTCAAAGTTTCGAAAGCCTGATACTGTCGATATGTTTTGACTAAGCATATAAAAAAAATATAATAAAAGCCCGAGTTAAATAAAAGGAATATTATGAAATCACTCACATGTTTATCACTGCTGCTGTTACACCAGGTCACCCAAGCAACTCTTTTTAAAGCCAATAACCACTTCCAACAAAAAGCGGTTTCAAACACCTTTATTTTTGATCAGGATTTATGGGTAGCAAATATCAACGATGACGGTTTCGACGATTTGGTTATTACCACTAATGATAATCAAGGCCTGATGATTTATTTGGGCGAAAGAGAAGGAAAGTTCAAAGAACTGTTCACCACACCAGTCATTGGCTCAGTTGATATATCAATGGTTTTTGACGTTGATGCTGATGGTGACAGTGATATTTGGCTGTCTCTTTTGAATACGGATGATGAACGTGATGTGATATTGATTAATGATGGTAAGGGTCAATTTTCAAAACAAAATGCGATAAGTGATGAAACCGACACCTTCAATTTTTCTTATGACCTATTATCTGGTGACCTTGATAATGATGGCGACTTGGATGTGGTAAAAACTTTTCTAGGTAACGAAGACCCTTTTAACAATACCTTTGTTGCTGAGTTTTTTATCAATGATGGCGCTGGAAATTTCCTTCGTCACGAGAATCAGTTAAGCATCAGCCGGTTCAGCCATTTAAGCGACTTTAATAATGATGGCTATTTAGATCTGATCACCGCTGATTATGACTTAAGGGTTTATTACAACGACAAATCAGGCTTTTTTCAAGACACAGCTCACTTCCACGAGCTTAATTTTCCCTTTGGCGCTTGTGAAAACAGTTCAGGCGAAAATGATTCTATGTTATTTGAAGATATTGATAATGATGGAGACATCGACATCCAGTTGTTATCAAAAGCTTTGGGGTTACCCAGAAGAATCAACAACGGTGATGGTACATTCAGTGATTCAGGCGGCCAGCCTTGTGTTCCTATTGAGGACCCATCAAATGGCGCATTTAGAATAGATCTAAGACCCATACCTACAGCTTTATTTGTTGATGCCAATCAGGATGGCTTAAAAGATCTTTGGGTTGGCTATGATGACTTGAGTGGCCCACGTGTGAATTTTACTGATTCAAACGGCTTTATGACAATGGATGGTATTGAACTTGAAGCTGAGGGTGTACATTACTTGGCAGCAGGAGATTTTAATCAAGACAACAAAGCAGATGTGGTTACGCTTGGGTCAAGCGGTATCAGTTCGTGGATATTCGAGAGCCCAGTGAACTACTCCAAAAGGGATTTACAGAAAATCAATGAACAATGGGGTTTTGTTAGTTCATCGGCTGTAGAAGACTTTAATGGCGATGGCATTGTTGACTTGATTTTCAGTAAAGAAAACGGACTTTATTACCGGTTGGGAAATGGTGCCGGTGCTTTTGGTGAGTCCATCAAGATTTCCTCAGTAGGTTTGTATGAGTTACAAGTTCTTGATTTCAACAGCGATGGCATTAAGGATGCGATCGGTTTTGACTTTAACGGTGAACAACCGTTATTGGCAATCATTTTACGTGACCACCTGGATAACCATGAAACCAAAGAATTGCCGGTTCCAATAGACGCATTTGGTTTGAGGCAGTTTGAAGTCAGTGACATTGATGGTGATGGTGACAAAGATTTATTGCTGCTGCTTAATGTCAGTATTTATGTTTACCAAAACCAAGGTGAAGCTGACTTTGAACTGATCCAACGACTTGATAATAATTGGTACTCTGCCATTAATTTTGTTGACTTGAATAACCAAGGACGCCAAGCCTTCATTGCATATAGTGTGTTTGATAAACTAGAACCTGGAATTGAAGAGTATCATGAGTGGGTTTGGAGTGGAACTCTTTTTGAATTGACCAGAAAAGCAAGAGCCAATCGACAAGAGTCAGCAACTGTCACGATGGACTTTGATGGTGATGGTGATTTAGATATTTTGTCCACCACCCGTGTAGATAACGAACATCACTTACTAATTGTGAATGAAACAGATGTATTCACACGCAGCCAATACCCCTATCCTGGTAATGCCATTGAGTTTGCGATTGACTTAAATGGTGATGAGCTTGTT